>JANOAX010000279.1:0-24929 GCA_031411335.1 Bacteroidota bacterium | reverse complement strand
TTTTTTATATCTAAATAAGGCTGAATTATATATATATAAAAACATAGATTATGTTCAACATAAGTCTATTGATGATAAATCTAGAATTAAAGATATTCAATTAGCTATTTCAGAACTAGAAAAGTTTTTTGATACAACGAACTTGCAATCAATTAAGTTTATTTTTCTAATGTTAAAGTTGCAATTGGCGCATTATGAAGAGAAATATTTACGTGCCGAAAACATTATTTTAGAAATAATTCAAATTTCAGAGCAATATTCTGCTTTGAAAAGAAGAAGCAAACTAGTGCAAAATTATATGAACTTGGCTTATACCCAGTTTTACTTAAATAAATATGAGGAGGCCTATCTAAATGCCCTTAAAGCTACAAAGGAATATATCGAACAAGATTTTGTATTGAATATTAATCGCGAAGCATGCGTCTTCGCATTAATTTACTTAAACCGCTTCCCAGAAGCAGAGACATGGCTTGCAAAAATTCTCTCCTCAGGTAGCGTAGGGAATAGTCCCGAACAATTAAGCAAACGTCATTTGATGATGGGTGTGTTAAAGTATTTGCAAAATGATTTTAAGGGTGCTTTTAAGCATTTGCAATTTACTAAGGAAGTAGAAACCGACCGTGAAGGGTGGAACCTCGGTATTCGAATGTTGAATATTTATCTCACACTTTCTACCGAAAAAGTAGATCTCGCCGATCAACGCATCAATGCCATGCGTAAACATATCGAACGTACATCTAAGATGCGAAATTTACGGAAACGTGATATCATCATCTTCCGAATTTTAAGCCACCTTTCTCGCTCCGGATTTGATTTTAGAGAGACTTGGGAGGAACGAAAAAAGGATTTTGCGTTGCTTCGATCTAAAACCCCCGACTGCTTTTGGGTGCCTCGAAGTCATGAATTGATCATTTTTGATCAATGGTTTGAAGCAAAAATGAAGAATATGCCCTATTCGCCTATCTTCCCAAGCCCAAAGCTTGCTCCAGAAAAGCTTGTTGATATTTCTGTTGCAGAAGAGACTTGATTTCAATAGATTTTTGTATTTTAGTCTTTCCAATCAATCACTAAAATATGAAAACAACCATGCGTCTTTTATCCACAATCCTAGTAATTATTTTCAATATCCAGTTTGTGCTTGCTGCTTCCTGGACACCCTTAGCAACTTCTAAGGCTACTAAGTCTAATCCTCAAGTAATTCAATCAAACATTACCACTAGTACGGTAAAGCTAACCTTGAATGGATTTTATTTAAATGAAGTAAGTACATCAAAAGGTACAGCCTTCTTATTAAGCAGTCCAGGCTCTAGTCCCATCCTGAAAGATGGTGCTCCGGATTTGCCGTTGTTTTCTGCATCTTTGGTTATTCCTGATCAAGGACAAATGACGATGCAAGTGACAAGCTCTCATTATGTGGATTATCCCAATGTAGAACTTGCGCCTTCAAAAGGTAATGTTAAACGAGATGTGAATATTGCGGATATGCCTTACCGTTATGGAAAGGAATATCAAAAGGATGCTTTCTATCCATCCGATATAATGGCTTCAAGAATTCCACATATTTTTAGAGATTATCGCGGACAAACTATCTTATTTCAGCCATTCCAGTACAATCCTATTTCAAAAGTGCTACGTGTTTATACAGAAATAACAGTCCAACTTAATCACGCTCCGAGTCGAATTGGTACCAATGAATTAGTACGCGCACAACCGATTTCAAAGCTGGATGCTAATTTTGCTTCCCTTTATAAAAATCATTTCGATAATTTCCCTTCGGTAACATATGTACCGTTAACTGAAACTGGTAAAATGTTAGTGATTTGCCCCGATACATGGCTTTCAATTATACAGCCTTTAGTGGATTGGAAAATTCGCAAAGGTATTGAAGTGGAAGTAGTGGATGTATTAACAGCCGGTGGAACTGCAACAAATATTCAAGCATTTATTGCCAATAAATTCAGCAATAACGGTATCGCCTATGTGCTTTTAGTGGGAGATGCTCCTCAGCTTCCTTGTCTATATGCTCAAGGTGGACCTTCCGATCCCAGCATGGGTTATGTGCTCGGTAGCGATTCGTATCCCGAGGTAATGATTGGTCGATTGTCAGCTGAAACTGATCCTGAATTGCAAACGCAAGTGGATCGCATTTTGAATTATGAAATGAATCCGAATCCTGCAGGTACATGGTATAATCAAGGTGTTGTTATTGGTAGTGACCAAGGTCCCGGCGACGACGGAGAGATGGATTGGGAACATGCTGTTAATATGCGCAGTGATTTAATTGGTTTTACCTATGGAAATGTTTCTGAATTATATGATGGAACACATCCCGGAACTAGTGATGCGCCTGGCGATCCAACTAATATTGATCTGTTTAATTTGTTTCAAAGTGGTATTGGTTTAATGACTTATACTGGTCATGGAAGTAGTACAGCATGTTCAACTACAGGGCTATCAAATAACGATGTTGCGAATATGACGAATGAGAATATGCTTCCTTTTATTTGGGCGGTGGCTTGTGTGAATGGTCAGTTTGATATGACAAGTGGTCCTTGTTTCGCTGAAAAATTTATGCGAGCACAGTACAATGGGCAACCTACAGGAGCCATTGGTACGTTTATGTCATCTATCAACCAAAGTTGGAATCCTCCTATGGATGCACAAGATGAGATGGTGGATATTTTAGTGCAGAGTTATTCGAATAATATGAAATATACTTTCGCTGGACTTTCTGTAGCTGGATGTATGCAAATGAATGATAATTATGGTGCAGCCGGAGATGAAATGACAGATACTTGGCATATTTTCGGCGACCCAACATTAAATGTACGAACAGCAACACCACAAGTAATGACGGTAAGCCATGCCGGAAGTATGCCAATGGGTTTAGCTTCTCTCAATGTAAATTGTAATTTTAATGGTGGTTTAGTCGCTCTGTCTATGAATGGTCAAGTCTTAGGAACTGGATTAGCGAATGGCGGATCTGCACAAATTAGTTTCCCTGCTGTTACATCTCCTGATACCATCTTTGTGACAGTTACTGGATTTAATCAGATTCCATACATGGGTCAAGTTTTGGTTATTCCTGCATCGGGTCCTTATGTAATTTATCAGAGCAGCACTGTTCATGATAATTTGGGAAACAACGACGGATTGGTTGATTTTAATGAAACCATCAACATGGATTTGGATGTAGAAAATGTAGGTATCGCTGATGCAAATAATGTAACGGCTACATTGACCACGATTGATCCGTACATTACCATTGTCAATGCAACAGCCTTAGTTGGAAATGTTGTTTCTGGAGGTTCCATTTCTGTAACTAATGCATTTCAATATACAGTTGCCAATAATATTCCTGATCAACATATTGTTCAATTTGTGGTGGTGTTGAGTGATGGATTAGGAAATACTTGGTCCTCATCCTTTACACAATTAGTCAATGCTCCTGATTTAGCAGGAGGAATATTGACGATAGATGATACGGTAGTCGGTGATGGAGATGGAATGTTAGAGCCCGGTGAAACAGCTACTGTTATTATTCGTTGTTTGAATAATGGACATAGTGATGCACCACTTTCATCAGCAGTGCTGAGTACGATTAGTTCGTTTATTAATATTAGTGTTCCTACTTTTAATGTTGGTCTTCTTCAAAAACAGAATTATGTTGATGCAAGTTTTACCGTTGGTATGCTAAGTAATGTAGCTATTGGAACGAATTATGATTTAACGTTGGATCTTAGTTCTGGAGGTTACTTAGCCAATAAACTTTATATGGGAAGCGCAGGATTGATTTTAGAAGATTTTGAAACCAATAATTTCAATAAATTCAGTTGGGCCATGGGAGGAAATCAACCATGGATCATCAGTACCAATTTGCCTTTTGATGGAAATTACTGTGCAACCAATGACGATATTGATGATAGCGAAAGCAGTGAGTTAATTTTAAGTATTACGGTTATGGCCGACGATTCTGTTACGTTCTGGTATAAAATGTCAAGTGAGCAGGATTGGGATTATTTGCGCTATTCAGAAGATGGAAATGAATTGGGAGCATGGAGTGGAATTACTTCATGGTTGTATGCAGGATTTCCAATCACATCAGGGTCTCATACTTTGAAGTGGAGCTACGATAAGGATTCTGATTTCAGTTCTGGTACGGATCAAGCTTGGTTAGATAATATTCGTTTGCCATTTGGTACCCAAGTAACAGGTATAGCACAAGTAACTCGTCAAAATGGAATTGCAGTTTGGCCCAATCCTGCTGCTAATTATATAAATGTTTCAGTTAAAGAAACCAATGCACAATCCATTTCATGGCGTTTGCAAGATCTTTCAGGTAGAGAAGTTAAAGCAGGAGTTCAACAACAAAATTTTAGTACTAACGATGTGTTTTCTGTAGACGTACAAGGTCTAGCTTCGGGTATGTATATTTTGAATCTATCCAACGCCTCGATAAACAAGAGCGTGAAAGTGAATGTGAATTAAAATTTTTATATCACAAAGTAAATGTATTTGCTGATGAATTAAAGATGTGTAAATTTAAATTCATTTACAAACTACAATGGATTTAGTTCAATTTTAATATATTTGTTGAAGTTGATTGAAATACAAAAACGATGATTTATCTTAATAGATAAATCATCGTTTTCTTTTTCATAAAGAGTTGAATCTGCTATTTTATTTGTTCAAGTTAATCGCTACAATATTTCTTCCAATTTGTTTTCCACAAGTAACTCCTTTTTCGTTCCCGCTTCTGTAGTGAATTCCTCCGTATAAACGTGAACTTGCAGCTTCTTCTGCTGCTTGATAGAAGCTATTAAAGCTCCTTGAAGGTAGACCATATTCTGCATTGGTGTTATCAGTAAAGAATCGGTTAGAACCAAAGAAGGAAGTAAGCACTTCGCTGGAGGCACCTGATACCGAACTGTGACCGCTCGTATATTCTGGAAAGGGTGGAGTTGTTATTAAAGGGGTCCAAGAAGCATCAATATTTTGCTGGATGTAAGTTACAGGACGAAGTAAGCTATGATTGTATTTCGCTTTCCAGCAAGCAATGAATGCATCGTTTACGGCCAAACCCATTCGCAAATAAATTTCCGCGGCTTTATCAAGTTTCAGGTTATCTTCTTTGATCAGTTGTGTAGTGATATTCATTAAATGTCCTGGCGGTGTGTAAGTGTTAGATCCATCAGCCCAAAACAAAGCAATCTCACGTTGATCTTGTGTTAAGTTTTGAGAAATGGTATACACTTCCATTCCTTCTTGGTAAAAGAGAGAAGTAGCTTCTGTAGAGTACGGCAACGGAGCGGGAGGCATACAGGCACTACTTACATTGGTCGCTAGGAATGGACGGTTATTTCCCCAATAGGGTAACAAGGGGATAGATTGAAACGCAGGAGGAGTCGGCTCCCACATCCCTAATCCGCTTGGTGCTGTATATGATGTAGGAAATAAATTATTGTACGCTTGATATCCATTATCACTGCTGCTCCAAATTATAATTGCATCAGCCACTTCGGCGCCATAACTTTCTGAACGATTAATAACATCGTCAGATTCATTAACTCCAAGGCTTGATCGTAATGCCAAATAAAGCGAATCAATGCGAGCGATGTTATCGTTATTTGTTGTTGGAAACAGCGTTTTTATACTTTGAAAGTATGCTGCATTCGAAACCAACGCCCAATTGTATTTTTTTGAAGAACTTGCATAGGGTAAGGTATACGAGTAGTTCATTACTTCATCTATACTTCTTTTTCCTGCTATGCCTGGTGAAATAGCTTCATAAGCTGCAAGATTTGCATATCCTAATGCTCTCGCTGCTACTGGAGGTGCAAATCCGTTTGTTGTTTTAATTAATTTGGTTTCAAGTTGATTCCATTGCGTTGCAACATCTGCAGAATAAATGCTTGCTTCTGGACTTACGGTAGATGGTGTTTGATCTTCTTCTTTTTTGCAAGAACTAAATGTTGTAGCAAGTAAAGTACATCCTAATAATAATTTGAAGGGTTTAATCATTTTATAATATTTTTTGTGTTTTATGAAATAGGAAATTACCCTAATCAGCAGCTTTTACAAATTGGAATTAGATAGAACCAGCCCTTAATTGGGTGAAAATGATGATCTGAAGGGTAAAATCGAATACTTTGATAGCAGACTGGATGTGAGTATTATGTAAATTTTAGATGAAATTGTGTAAGGATTTTCTGATTTTAATGATTCAACTTCGTTTATTGAAAAACCTCATCATAAATAATCTTAAAACAAATAAAAAATTATTAATTCCTTTTGTTTTGTCAGCTATGACATTATTATTTGGTGCTTGTGCAACAGAGTACGTTGCAACAGAGCCTACTTATACTGTAGTTGAAAGACCTGTCAGGCCTGGAGTTGCTCATGTATGGGTGAATGGTGATTGGATGTGGAATCGTCGATCCAATTCATATGTTTATCGTGAAGGGTATTGGATGGTACCGAGGCAGGGTCGTACATTTATTCCAGGGAAGTGGAGAAGAAACCAACGAGGGCATTATTGGTCAAATGGATATTGGCGTTAACTTTTCAGTAAAGTGGCAAAGATTATTTTTAAGCTAACTACATTGACATTTGAAAGGCTTTAGAATTTAGCACTGTATAGCATAATTAACTTTCTTAATTGTTGAATTTTTGATGAATGTAAAGTATCTTGTTTTTCATGTATGTAATTTTATTAAATTAATACACAGGTACAGTAAATGTGAGTATTATGTAATTGTTTTCTAAAATTGTGTAAGGATTTTCTGATTTTAATGATTCAACTTTGTTTATTGAAAAACCTCATCTTAAAAAATCTTAAAACAATGAAAAAATTAACATTGAGTTTACTGATTGTAGTCAATACATTCACGTTTCTTCCTACAACTTTATTAGGAGATGGAGGAAAAGTCACCGACTCATTGACTCTTGTCCAGACAATTGACTCTTCCAATTCCAAGGAGCTGCTAGCACGACTAGATGAAATCAAAGCAATGGATATGTCGGCGATGAGCCGCGTGGAAAAGAAAGAGCTTCGCAATGAAGTGAGATCGGTAAAGAAACAATTGGGTGATAATCATGATGGAGTCTATCTTTCTGTAGGAGCGATTATCGTTATTGTTTTACTTCTTATCATTTTATTATAGTATTTATTTTAATTATAAGTTATATTTATTTTATCAAACTGTAGTAAAACAAATATTTCGTGGCTTTGAAACTTGATATTTTATAAATAATCACCTTTTTTTATATAAATTAAGAATCAAAGCTGCGTTTTTGTCACAATGAATTGCGAAGTTTAACAGTTCTTCCTGACTATTTTAATTTTTGTGTCTTTGCACTTTTCTCATAGGTAATTATTGCTTTCATAGTTTGTAATTCCTATTGTATTATAAATAGAAATTTAAATTCTTTGAAGGTCAATGTATCTTAACTATTTAGTAGATAGAATTGAATAATACTCCTTGTTTTTTTTGTTTCGATTAAATGCATTTAGTATGTTTATTAAACTGTGAATTTTGTAACTTTTTTCAAATGTTGTGTAACATTATTTCAATTGATCAGGCTCATCTTTGTTTTAAATAATAAATGAAATTTTGATATTATTTATTTAGTAGAGTCTTAAGTGATTTGTTAGATTGGCCTAATAGGCATCGGGAATATGAAAATTTTCCAATCTTCTTTTCATAACCAACGAAATGGTAGGCGAGCCTGTAACCTGTTAATCGCTTAAAGACTTTGCTAAATAAAATAATGTTCAAATTGAAACCTAAGCCAAGGAAGTTTAGGAAGAATGGATAGAAATATTTGAAGTAGAATTCGTATGAATAACATTGCAATTATATTGGGAAGTACTCGCCCAAATCGAAATGGAGAAGCTGTTGCTAAATGGGTACTTGAAATTGCAAGCAAAAAAACTGATGCAACTTTTGAACTAGTCGATGTGAAGGAATATAACCTTCCCCTTTTAGACGAAGCAATACCCGCCTCGCAAGGAAAATATTCAAAGGAACATACTAAAAGGTGGGCCGAAAAAATTAATACTTTCGATGCCTATATTTTCGTAACTCCAGAGTACAATCATAGTATTCCAGGAGCACTTAAGAATGCCATTGATTTTTTATTCAAGGAATGGAATAATAAAGTGGCTGGCTTTGTAAGTTATGGTAGTGTAGGAGGGGCGAGAGCCGTAGAGCAACTGCGAGTAGTTATGGGCGAACTTATGATTGCAGATGTACGTGATCAGGTGATGTTTTCACTAGATACCGATTTTGTAAACTATACAGAGTTCAAACCAGATCCAAAACATAAGGAAGTTCTAAATACAATGTTGGATCAAGTAGTGACATGGAGTAAAGCCATGAAAGTATTACGAGATTAAATTGCAGATAATGTGAAAAATTGGTATTTTTGAATCCCATAAAATTCATGCTAGCGAGGATTAGTTTTATGAAATCAATTGTGAATTGTATTATTCATTTGTCAATATGTTATAGCCATTGAAAGAACTTGAAGATTACAAATGGTTTCCTTCTGTTTTAAGAAATTTTCAAACAGAGTTCATTGGATATATTGTTGTTGTTTTTGATGTATATGATGTTTTTGTAGACTACCTAAATAAACTGCAGTTACCAACTTTACCGTTGAAGGATCTTTGCTCTGGAAGTGGCGAACCTGCCATCAGTATTTTTTATAAAAGCAATTGTTTTAGTGGTCTTTCGCTAAGTGATAAATTCCCTAGTGCATTGAATAATGGAGCCCGTAAAATTTTCAATGAGATACGAAAAGAAGATGTTTTGGATGTAGAGTTTAAGGGCGGAACTTGTTATACGATGTTTAATTCTTTTCATCATTTTAGTGATGAAGACAAATTGAAAATTTCACAACGCATTCAACAAAGTGGTTCGGTCGCTTTTTTTGTGGAGATTCTTGAACCCACTATACTTTGTTTTTTGAAAGTGCTTTTTATCACACTTTTTGGTAGTCTGCTGTTCACTCCATTTGTAAAGCCTTTCTCTTACTCTCGTTTGTTTTTTACCTATGTAATTCCCATCAATCTAATTACCATCACCTTTGATGGATTAGTGTCGGTAATGAAGTCAAGATCAATCAAACAATACCAAAAGTTGTTTTCTGAGAATGATCTCCCCGTAAAAGTATTTAGACTTGAAAGTGGACTCAGTTCTATTATCGTCATTCAAATGGGAGTAGAGAAATGAAATCGATCTTGACACTGTGGAACTTTAGTCGACCTCATACCATCATTGGAAGTGTGATCGGCATCTTCACTTTGTATTGTATCGTTTGCGAGAATCAAGATTCACTCTTCCTTTCTTATTTGCTGATGGCGTTGTGCATTGGAATTACTTGCAATATTTTCATTGTTGGTATCAATCAAATAGCTGATGTAAATATTGATAAGATTAATAAGCCCTATTTGCCCATTCCATCGGGCGATTTGAGTGTGGAGCATGCAAAGACCATAGTGATTGCTGCACTATTTATTAGTCTGGGATTGGCTTTATACGTTTCCCCATATCTCTTTGCCATTATTGTTTTGGCTACTTCAATAGGATGGGCTTATTCCATGCCTCCTTTTTACCTGAAGAAACATCATCTTACCGCTGCATTGTCCATAGCAACGGTGCGTGGTGTTCTTCTTAATTTAGGCGGATTCCTTGTGTTTAATTATCTCGTCAATAAAACGCTTGAGATTCCAGAGAATGTAAAAATTCTTTCGCTGTTCATCATCGCATTCAGCGTAGTCATATCCTGGTTCAAAGATTTAGCAGATATGAAAGGTGATGCTGAATTCAAAATTAAAACCTTTGCCCTGAGCTATTCACCCAAAGCAACATTGATCATTGGTAATTTATTGGTAGGTCTAGCTTATTTATTTACCATCTACATGAAGTATGAAGATTTTTCAAGCTCCGAAAATCCATCTTTCAGAACCGAAGTCCTCTTTAAAGGCCACATTGTTTTATTTGCGTTTTTCATCATCAATGCCTTTTCTATTCGACTAGGCGAACTTCAATCCATC
This sequence comes from Bacteroidota bacterium, assembly GCA_031411335.1. Lineage (GTDB taxonomy): Bacteria > Bacteroidota > Bacteroidia > AKYH767-A > OLB10 > JAJTFW01. Next base: position 14,869 of record JANOAX010000279.1, on the reverse strand, counting down.
AAAAAATTTTATAAGCGTTTTTGGTGGTTCTTTTTTGCTGAGTATATACTGTATTTGTTGGCTTATGTGGCTTCTAGCTACTAGCTTCTAGCTGCTGTGTATTTGCGAGAGTTGAACGTAACTAATTTAAAAATCACTCTTTAATAAACTTTGTTGATCCAACAAGTTTGTTGTTTTGTATTACAGTTGCAATGTACATTCCGGAGGGCAACGATACACATTCAACTTTAACGGTATTAAAATAGGAGTATAAGGTTCGATGAAATATTTTTTCTCCTAAAATATTATAGATATTTAAAATTGCATGTTGGTTAGAAGGTAGATTATAATCCATCCAAAAATAATCTTGAGCAGGATTTGGTTTTATGGTTAATGAAATAGTTAAATAATTATTTTCATTTACTGAAGTCAGTGTATCACATATACTTCCTGTTTCAGCACCTAAAAAATAATTAGGATAATTGGGCATCGTAAAGGCATTTAAAGTTGGAAGGATTAAACAGTGTTGACAAACATCACAGGCCAGACCTCCGCTGTCAGGAAAATTAATGATATGCATTCTGTCAACACTATTGCTTGAATTAATATAAATTTTACCATCATTTGCCAGCATGGGCAAATAAAAAGTGGTAGCAAGAGGTGGTTGTGGGCTGTAGAAAGTATCCCACTCAGCAACCGTAATTTGAGATGTTGCAATATTTGTTGCCCAGGTATCAAATTGATACAAAAAGATAGTACTACTCATGTATAAATACCGACTATTTGGACTAAAGGCAACACCTCGTGCAATCATACTATCTAAAACTGGAATTTGAATAGCATTACTCATTACACCAGTACATCTATCAAAATCGTAAATTAATAAATGATTGCGATGGTCGACAAAGGCATATTTATTTCCATCTGGACTAAATATTACTTGGCGAATAGAAGCACCTATTAAATTTGGACCTAACAGTTGATCCATGGGGCCGATAATGGTATCGGGTGTTACTAAAAATGAATAAAAGACACCACCTGCATACCGTGGAATTAGTACCCACCAATCGCGGCCATTGGCGTGTTTAACTCCTTGTACCTGTCCAGCAGAAAGGGTGTCGTACATAAGTGGTAATTCACGCTGAATAACAGCTCCACGACCACTGTCTAATGTCATATCTATGATAGTATGCCTTAGTTTTAATGCATTTTCGAAAACAAAAACTCCATTATTCCATGTTGTATCTATCGTAACATGAAAGATATTATAAAAACGAGTTTCATTCGCTGGCTGAGGAATTACCAACATAGTTTGAGCTGCTGGTTGACCAAAATAGTAATTAGTAAAAATATAAGACGAATCAAATCCTTTACCATTTATCATGGTATCACTCATTGCATTACAAATAGTAAATCCATTACTATAAAAAATTAAATTTCCAGAAAAATCTGTTATTGAAATTGAAGTTCTCCTAAAATTTAGGTTTCGCTGTTGAAAATAAATATTTGGACTTCCTAGAGCAAAATCTAAATTCGAATTACCTGCAGGAGGTTGTACTTGTAGACCATAACCAGTTATCCAATAATTGCTAAGTCCTTGTGAATAAACACAAGGACCAAATAGCAAAGTAAATAATAAGAAGCAAATGGATTTAATACGTTTCCTTGCAATGGTTTGGTAACATTGATTCTTAAAGAAAGACCTGAATTGGTGGAAATTCAACATAATCGATTTTTCCCTAATTTATATGATACTCTTTACGCAATATTCTCAGCAATTCAGCATTGATGTCGATGTATCTTTGGAAGTGGACTTGACGAGTGGAACTTACTACGTTTCCAGTATAAAACAATAAAGATGACACAATACTATTTTTGTCTAATGTTTCAAGAGACCTTAAATGAAAAACGGTGGTGTCGCTGTTTTTTTCGAATTCCTGTATGCCTTCGAAAATAGTCTTATCCCCTTTTTTCATCTTACTATCAAAATTGTAATCATAATGTTGAATGACGATAGGATTAATGTATTGTAACCTAAAATTACTTTCCAATTCCTGCCTGTCGTAGATGTTTCTAATCGCAACCGTAACATCACCAATCAATCTTTGCAACTCTTCGTTTTTAAAATAGCGTAACGATCCCGAATTTTTTAACTGATCCAACATGACTGTTCGTGGTTCAAATTGGTAAGGCGTTCGGAAGCTAATTCCGTACTCGAAATTAATTGCGAATTCTTTTGGAACATGAGTCAAACTGCTATCTTGAAAAAAGGCTATCATATATTTTAGAGCCTTTTCTTGCTTTTTTCTATTCTGTACTTTTAATGCAGCCGTTATAGAATCATTTAATAGTTCATGATAAAAGCTTTTTGATAACTCTCCGGCTCTATCTCTTTCAATTTTATGTTCCAACTGGTACTCTGCCAAGAAACCACAAAATACGGCAAGAAACAACATTATAAATTCCCAGAAATAAGTCTTCCAGCTTTTTTTTCCGTGGTTAGCATGAGTGTGATGATGTACTTCCATATTTCTTTTTTTATTTCTTGCTTCTCCGCTTTGGGCACTCCCCTGAAGTACTTCACTTCACTGAAGTATTTCGCTTTGTTTGAACTAGAGCGTTCCGTTGCGACTTCAGGGCATGCGCTCTCCGCACTCCGCTCTCCGCACTCACTTCCCGCGTTCACCTACAAAATGATCTTTTTCTTCTTTGAATAAGACATTGAAAGTAGTTAAACTTCCATAAATTCTAGTGAGGTATTGTTGAAGATTTATTTTTTCTTCTTCGATTAAATTCTCACTGGCATTGATGCGTTGTTCCATCACTCTCAATCGGTCACGAAGCATGATGATTTTATTGAAGAATGCGTCAATGGGAACTTCTTTGGGTTGCAGTCCCGCTTGGCCTGGTACTAAAATTAATTTTCCACCTAGCCATTTGTTTCCTAATGGAACGGTCTCTTGTAAATCGCTATGTTTTTTAATGATGTTGGTGAATACGCGTTCTACTTCGGAGAAGGAAATGAGATCCGTATCTGCTTCTACAGCATCAATTATTTCTAAGGCATTAAAACTTTTAGAGATTTCTAGTCTTCCTTTTTCATTGAATACCACAGTGTAGGTCTTGGGTTTCACGTTGATGACTACTCCAATTCCAAATTCGGGATGTTTTACCCTCGATCCAATTCCTAATTCTTCGTTCATACGTTTATCTTTGCTTGATTGCAAATGTATAATTTTGATAAATGATTCTGAAAATTCATCCAAAAAATCCTGAGCCTCGCAAAATTGCGGAAGTAGTTGCGGTCCTTGCAAAAGGAGGAGTGGCCATTGTGCCCACCGATACTATTTACGCCTTTGTTTGTGATCTTTCCCAATACAAGGGCTTTGAAAAGATTTGTAGGATTAAAGGGATAAAGCCAGAAAAAGCGAATTTTTCACTTTTGTGTAAAGATTTGAGCAATATTAGCAATTATACAAAGCCTTTTGATCGGTCTATTTACAAATTGCTTAATAAAGCTTTGCCCGGACCGTATACCTTTTTGTTGGAAGCAAGTAATGAAGTTCCTTCCTTGTTTCGCTCTAAGAAGAAGACCATCGGTTTGCGCATTCCTGATCATCCCATTATACAGGAACTTATTGAAGCATTAGGAAGGCCACTTGTATCCACTTCATTGCATGATTTAGATGAAATTGTAGAGTATCCTAGCGATCCAGAGTTAATTGCAGAGCAGTGGGAATCGGTAGTTGATTTAGTGGTAGATGGTGATTTCGGACATATTGTGGCGAGTACGATCATTGATTGTACCAGCGGCGAAGCAGTGTTGTTGCGGGAAGGAGCAGGAAGTAGCGATATTTTATAAAGTGTATTGAACTTTTTTATTTAAAAATCGTAAAACAAAACCATGAAAATTTTAATTGTAGGCGGCGGAAATATGGGTTTGACCTATGCCAAAGCTTTTATAAATTCTCACGTAGTAACCCGTAGTCAGTTGATGATTTTGGAAAAAACGTTGAGTAAAACAGACGATCTAAAAAGTTTGAATATAGGAGAAATCTATAGTGATTCTTCCTACTGCATTTCAAATGCTGATTTGATTATCTTAGCTGTAAAGCCACAAGATTTTCCGCAATTGATGGAAAGCATCGTAAAGGATGTTCGACCCAATCAAATATTTTTGAGTATTATGGCGGGTGTTAAAATGAGTACGGTCTGTCAAGGATTAAATATTTCGAAAGTAATTCGTGCTATGCCAAACCTTCCTGCACAAATAGGGCAGGGGATGACCGCATTTACGGCTACGGATGCCGTTAGTCGACATGAACAAGCGATGGTGCAAAATCTTTTATCTACCACTGGAAAAACCTTGTATGTAGAAAAGGAAGAAATGATTGATGCTGTTACTGCAGTTTCAGGTTCAGGTCCTGCTTACATTTATTATTTTATGGATGCGATGGTGAAGGCGGCGATGCAGATGGGTTTTCCAAAATCAGAAGCCGAATTATTGGTGATGCAAACTTTTTCTGGCGCTATTTCACTGTATCAACAGTCGGAATTGAGTTGTGATGAATGGATTCAACGCGTTGCATCTAAAGGCGGAACCACAGAAGCTGCCATTGCTTCTTTTTCTCAAAATGAAGTAAGTAATTTGATTGGAGATGGACTTCAAAAAGCACTTGATCGCGCTGTGGAGTTAGGAAAAAATTAATTTCCTTCGAGAGATTATTATAATTATCTTGTAAAAGATTAATTCATGTTATTTTAATACATTTAGGAGTATAAAGATTCATTTTTTAAACACTAGAGAAAAAGAAGGGCACTAGAGTGCACTATAGAATAATTTAAATGTACATATTATTCTTTCACACTTTGCGACTTTGCGCCTTTGCGAGCAATTTTTGCGTTTGAAATTTTGCGAATCACATTAAATGATTGTAAAAATTTCAGAGTTTTTAATAATAAAACCGTTTATCTTTTCACTGCTTTAAAAGCATCTGCAAAATAAGAAATAATGTCGCCTGATGTCATACTATTTGGATGTGTTTTTTGTGCGCAGAAATCACCTGCTAATCCATGCAAATAAGCACCACACAAAGCAGCTTTGAGAGGAGATAATCCTTGCGCTAACAATCCAGTGATTAAACCCGTAAGCACATCTCCCGAACCTCCTTTGGCCATACCATGATTTCCCGTGGGATTAAAAAACAGTTGCCCATCTGGACACGCCAAAGCCGAATATTTCCCTTTTAATAAAACATAGCAATTGTATTTTTTCGCCATCTCCAATTGCTTCTTGGTTCGCTCAAACGGATCCGCAATTTTACCTGCCAAGCGATTAAATTCTCCAAGATGTGGAGTGAGAATACATCCCGTAGGGAGAAAGTTCAACCAAGTAGGATTATCGGCTAAATGATTTAAAGCATCTGCATCCAACACCATCGGCGATTTATAATCTTGAATCAATCGCTTTAATACATTTCCAGTTTGATTGTCCATGCCAATTCCAGAACCTATTCCAACGGCACTATAACCTTCAGGCTTTACAATGTCAGTGAGGAAGTGTGAATGTTCGTCGGCACTACACATCGCTTCAGGAGCGGCGATTTGTATCGGTAAAACGCAATCTTTTGGAGTCCTCACGGTCACTAATCCAACACCACTTCGCAAACAACTTTGTGTTGATAGTAATGCAGCGCCAGATTTCCCAGTACTCCCTACTAACAGTAAGGCATGTCCGAAAGTTCCTTTATGCCCAAAGGAGGGTCGTATGCCTAACATCGAATTGATATTTACATCCGTCGGAATTTGAGCTATTGCAGACGTTTTATTCTCAAATTCTTTGTCTAAATGAATATCTAGTATTTCAATTTTTCCAGTGAGATGGGCATACTCAGGATAGAAAAATGAATGTTTAGCATAGGAGAAAGTTAAAGTGTGATGTGCTGCCACAACATTTTTTAAATCTGCGGTTGCTTGATCACAAAAGAGTCCGCTCGGCACATCAATAGAAATAATTTTACACAGTGAAGAATTTATTTCTTGAATAATTTCTGCGACCGGTGATTCAACTCCTCTACTAAGACCAATTCCAAATAGGGCATCAATAATGATCGTTGTAGAAGTGAAATCGGGAATTGATTTGGAATCAGAAAGGAGGATGGTAGAATTTCCGGGAATCGTTTTCCATTCTTTTAAATTTTGAGTAAAGCAATCGGATTCATTTCCGGTTCCATCTACAAGGTAAACATCAATTTTTTTGCCTCTGGTAAATAGTTGTCGCGCTATTGCTAATCCATCTCCACCATTGTTCCCTTTGCCACAAAAAATAGCAAATGAAAATCCGGGCGGAATATTTTCAAGTATCCAAGTTGTGCAGCATCCAGCAGCACGATCCATCAATTCAAGTTCAGAAATATTTTCTTGACGAAGTGTCGCTTCATCAGCTTGTCGAATTTGTTCCGCAGTAAAGACTTTTATCACTCAGATAAAGTATAAACTTGTACATTTTTCAATTCGGGCGCCGTTTTTAAATCTTCACCAATACCGTGAATGGTATACACTACTTTGGCTTCGCTTTCTAAAATTGTTTTTATGAGAGAAGGCCAATCAGAATGATCACTTACATAAAAAGGAAAGTCGAAACGCGCATGTTTCTCATCCCACCCAGTTGCGAAGGCTCTTAAAAAATGCGTACCCGGACGAAAATTTAATAATACAGGAGGAGGAACTAAGTAAATAATTCCTTTTTCATTTTTAAATTGTTCCCGTTTGTAAGGTTCCCATTTTCCTAAATCAAAACCCATGCTTTCATAAATTTTATGATAGGCAATCATCTTCGGGTGAACCATCACGCGCAGATGAGGATGAATGTCGTTGATGAGTCGAGTGAGGCGTTGCGATTTCCCTAAATTATAAGCTCCCAACATTAAATTTACATCTTTGTATTTCGATAAAGCAGCAACACTTTCTTCTGCAGGAGGATGAATTTTATTTTCTTTTCCGAATGTTACTTCAGTGATTAACACATCGCATTTTACGATTTCAAAAGGCTCACAGCTTTTATCAATTTCACGTTTGTAATCACCTGTGTAAACATAAGTGACACCATCTTTCACCCATTTAATTTGAGAGGAACCCAGCATATGCCCAGCCCCATGCAAACTAAACGGAATATTTTGGATCGTAAATGTCTCACCAAACGAAACGATGTTAATCGTTTTAGCAGCGTATTTAAAACGCGATTTTATTAACGCAGCTGTACCTTCACTGCAATAAACGGTTTCATGACCTTCTACAGCATGATCGCCGTGTGCATGGCTTATGATGGCACAAGAAACAGGCTCTTTGGGGTCAATAAATATGTTGGTTTCAGGAATTCGAAAACCTTTTGTTGAAGTATCAAGCGGAGGTGTTATGTTCACTTTTCGATATTAAAAGTTCATGCAGATGCAATATCTGAGGAATCAGAAATTGTTTTTCATTGTTTTGGATGATAAAGCTAGCAAATTTCCGCTTCTTTTCCATAGACCATTGTCTGGATATGATCGATTGAACTTCTGCTTCTGTGCGTTTGTCTCTCTGTATCACACGTTTAATACGCAATTCTTCAGGAGAATCAATCAAAATAATAACATCTAAATCTTGGTAAGTTCCCGATTCTAGCATAATTGCTGCTTCCCGAATTGAGTAGGGCGAGGTTGGAATTGTCATCAACCAACTTTCATAATCCTTCAAAACGAAGGGGTGTACCAATTTATTGAGTTGGGTCAACTCTTCTTCATTATTAAATACTTTTTGAGCTAAATATTTACGATCCAAAGATCCGTCGGCTCCAAAAGTAGCTACTCCAAAATGATTAATTAGTTGATTTTTTAATGCGACATCTTCAGCCATCAAACGCTTCGCACTGATATCGGCATCAAATATGGAAATGCCTAATGCTTGAAAAATTTTGCAAACCGTGGTTTTGCCCGAGCCAATTCCTCCTGTAATTCCAACGCGTAGCATCTTAATCAAAAGATTTTGTGAGTTTGTTTACAAGTTGAGGCTCCACCATTATTCTGCTTGCCCAGTAGGGAGCATGAACTACTTCAACAAATGCTTTATCATCACTGCCCGTACCTTTTATTTGAACCACTTTAAATTGCTTGAAGTGCGTTTGATTATACTTGCTCATCGGTACCATACAGGTCACTTGAACGGATGATGGAATAAACAATTCTCCATATTTCGTCTGAATGGGAACGTCTAATTCTATTTCTGTACCTTCTTCAACAGGAACCATCAACCAAACATCATTTTGCAATAAACGATAAGTATCAAATGGCTTTTTCAAGGTGACTTTTTTAAAAACAGAATTAGAAACATTTTTTTGGGTGAACGTTTCTGTATAAATATCGGTGACACTAGAAGGGATTTGGTTATTAGAATAAACCCATACACTATCGGGGTAATAAATGGAGGGCCTTGATTGAATAAAGGGAGTTTGAAAGTTCAATTTAAAATCCCCTTTCACTGCCAATTTTTTGGAGTAAAATTCAACACCTGAAAAAACAAGTTGAGCTGGTATTATTTCTGAGATGGTCATCTCCTTTGAAAAATCATAGAGCAAAGAGGATATAGCATCTTTAGATGAAATAATGGTATCCTTGGTTCTGGAGTTGAGATAGGGAGTTTGAATGGTGAACTTTCGTGCTGCTGCATGAAAGCTCCAGAGAGAAAATCCCCTTCCTTTCACTTCAACATGAATGGATGGTGGAAGGGGATGTGTACTATTTTTGGAAATCTCTTTGTCATAAACAATCGGAATAATCACCGTTGAACTATGCACATTATTAAGTGCATTGATCACCCAAATTAAAGCAGCCAACAAAACGCAAAATGCAAAACTAGCACCTTGACGATTGGTGTTTGAAATGATTTTTTGAGCTAATTTTTTCATCCTCTTTCAGTGGGTACTAAAATACTTTGTACTGCGTAGTTTATGAACGAAGCAATGCTGCGTACTGTGTAGTTTATGAACGAAGTACTTCTTCGGTTGTGACCGAAGTACTTCTTCGGTTGTAACCTAAGAAGTACTGAAAGAATTCATAATAAAGAATTACTTCTTTACTTCTGCTGTTGGCGCATATTGCTTGGTCACATCAGCAGAGATCGCCGATTTCTCAATCTTTACTTTTATATCATCTGCAATTTCCAGAATAAAAGTCTTTTCTTGAACTTCAATAATTTTTCCGTGCACCCCGCCAATAGTAACGACTTTATCACCTTTTTTGATACTTTCTTTAAATTGTTTTTCCAATTTCGTTTTTTTCATCTGAGGTCGAATCATGAAAAAATAAAATACAACGATGATCATTAATATCATCATCATTTGTTGCATAGCACCGCCGCCAGCCGCTTGAAGTAGAATGGATAATGTACTCATAAATTAGAATTTATATATTGGTGTTGATTTTAGATTGGATTTAATTTTACTTTTCTTTCACTGCTAAAACTTCGCCACTGATGGTTAAAATTTTAGTGGTAGGAACTGTATTAGCCAAAATGGTAATGTCTTTCACCACTTGCCCGGCAATGCCTTTACTTCTAAAAGTTACTTTTATTTCACCTTCATCACCAGGATGCACTGGATTTTGTGTGTATTCGGGTTGCGTACAACCGCACGATCCTTTTACTTGAGAAATGATCAAATCCCCATCGCCAACGTTTTTAAATTTGAAAACATGAACAATTTCATCTCCAGAATTAATAGTACCAAAATCGAAATTACTTTCTTCAAAAGAAAACTTGGCTGCTTTCGATTTAACTACATTTCCAGAAGCAGTAGCATCGATGTTGACTATGTCTGGATCAACTTGCTCTACGTTTTTTTTAGAATTGTTTTCTCCGCAAGAAGTAATAAGTATGCTTATTGCGAAAATAAAAAATAAATAATTTTTTTTCATGTTTTTTCTATTCTTTGAGTCCTCTGCCAATTTTTTGAATTTTTCCTTCTTTCTTCAACTCAATAACAAGTTTGTCAATGACACCGTTGATGAATGATTTGCTATTTGGTGTACTATAATCTTTTGAGATGTCGATGTATTCGTTGATACTGACTTTTACAGGTATTGTACTCAAATTCATGATTTCGCAGAGTGCCATTTTCATCAGAATAATGTCGACCAACGCAATTCGTTCCGCGTCCCAGTTTTTGGTTTTGTCTGCAATGAGTTGATGAAAATAACTATCGTCACGTATCGTTTTCTGAACTAAATCTTGCATGAACAGTACATCGTCTTCTGCATCTTTATAGAGCGGTAGTAGTTGATAGTTATTGGTTCCTTTTCCGTTTTCGCAAGTCTTTACTACGATTCCTTCAACCAGCTCAATACTCTCTGCCCAATAAATATTTTTCTCTTCTAGCACATGAGGAATGAATTCTGTTTTAGAAAAAAATTCTTTCATGATCCATTTTAAGGCGGTTACTTCCTCATCAGAAGTATGATTTTCCGATTGAATAAAAGTTTTATACGCCTCTTGATTTTTTAAGTGATGAAAAGCTTTTTTGATGGAATCATTATCTTGTTGCCAAGAGATTTTTTTCTTCTTGATTTGATCGTTAAAGCTTTTGTCGTTCTCCAGCCACTGTATAAATGCTAAACTTTTTAAAGTATAAGCCGCCGTTTTTCGTATTCCTGTCACCATGGATGCAGGAGTATCTTTGTAATACATCTCTTCTTGATGGGCTAACTCCAATAAAAACTGAAGTTGGGTCAAATAGAGTTCGTAAATCTTATCCGTTCCGTTCAACAGTTCTTGCTCTGTGCGACGAATGTCTTTAGGTTCTGATTGGTAAAAGGCATATAATGCCTGCATAACACGTATGCGAAGATGCCTTCTGCTTAACATGGATTTTTTAAGAACGTTAATGGTTATTCAATTCGGCAGGATGCCGGTTGATTACATATTCGATTTTACTTTACTGATATCAGAAATTCTTTTCTCTGCAAGTTTAGTAGCTGCTAATTGAGTATAAATTCCTTCTGCACGCGCTGTTTTTAGGATCTCTAACGTAACCGCGTAAATATGCTCGGTTTGTGTTAACGCTCGTTGACGATTGTAGCTAATTAATTCAGAATAGACATTAATCAATCCGCCTGCATTAATTAAAAAGTCAGGCGCATAAATGATTCCTTTTTCCATCAACATCGGTCCATGAATCGTTTCATCGGCTAATTGATTATTAGCCGCACCAGAAATTACTTGACAACGTAATTTGTTAATGTTTTCAGTATTTAAGGTAGCACCTAAAGCACATGGAGCATAAATATCCATGTCCATATCGTAAACTGCATCCGGGCGAATTACTTCAGCACCATATTCCAAACTTACTTTTTTTAATTGCTCTTCATTGATGTCGGTGATATAAACAATCGCATTTTCTTTGCGAAGATTTTTTACGAGATTTTCACCAACGTGTCCAACACCTTGCACAACTACTTTTTTTCCGCTTAAGTTATCATTTCCCCAAGCAAATTGAGCCGCCGCTTTCATTCCCATGTAAACGCCGTATGCAGTCACTGGAGAAGGATCTCCGCCGCCGCCCATCGATTCAGGTAAACCCGTAACATGTTTGGTTTCCATGGCCACGTATTCCATGTCTTTGGTACTTGTACCAACATCTTCAGCGGTAATGTATTTTCCGTTCAAGTTGTTTACAAAACGACCGAATTTACGAAATAGCGATTCTGATTTGTCTTTCTTACTATCACCAATGATCACCGCTTTTCCACCGCCAAGATTTAATCCAGAGATAGCTGCTTTGTAGGTCATTCCTCGCGATAATCTTAAAACATCATTCACCGCTTCCGCTTCCGACTTATAACTCCACATACGAGTTCCACCTAAGGCTGGACCTAATACTGTATTATGAATCGCAATGATGGCTTTCAATCCAGTGTCTGGATCATTACAAAACACCACTTGCTCATGGTTGCTCTCCGAAATACTTTCGAAAACATTCGTGTTAACCTGTGCCATCGCAGGCTTCTTTTCTTTCACATCAATCATGTACAGGAGTTGTTATTGGGTGTGCAAAGTTATGTCTTTTTGTAAAATAAATACCTAAGAAATGCCTTTATGCTATTGGATGTTATGTCTATTTTTACCGATGGTATTCTCTATTGAAGCCATAATATTTACCAAACAACAGAGTGTGAAAGAATTAAGTGCCTTAAACAAGTATTTTGTAAAGTATAAAGGACACCTTTTGGGTGGAATTTTATTTGTGACCGTATCGAATCTCTTTGGAATTTTTCCCGCACAACTTACTCGCAACGCTTTAGATGTAGTACTCAGTAATATAGATACTTATCGACTTTTTGATGGATTTAACTCTCAAGCAGGAGTTTACAAGATGCTGATGTTCAATATATTTATATTTGGAGTATTAGTGCTTTCTATGGCTTTGATGAAGGGTTTATTTATGTTTTTTATGCGCCAAACCATTATTGTCATGTCGAGGCACATCGAATATGACTTGAAAAATGAAATTTATAGTCAGTATCAAAAGTTAGGCTTTGATTTTTATAATCGCAATAATACCGGCGATTTGATGAATCGAATCAGTGAAGATGTGGGTCGTGTAAGAATGTATGTGGGTCCCGCTATCATGTATTCTATTAACATGATTGTATTGTTTGTGTTGGTTATTGGGGCCATGTATAGCGTAAATGCAAGGTTAGCTACGTATGTCTTGTTACCTCTTCCCATTCTAACCTATTTAGTTTATTATGTTCACGATCGAATTAATAAAAGAAGTGAAAAGGTGCAAAGTCAGCTTTCTGTATTATCTACTTTTTTACAGGAAACATTCTCGGGTATTCGATTGATTAAGGCCTATGCTCGTGAAAAAGATTATCAAGAATATTATCAAGAGCAGACTTCTCTTTATCATCGTTTTTCGATGGATCTGGTAAAGATCAATGCTTTTTTTATGCCTACGATGGTTTTATTGGTGGGATTAAGTACCATTCTAACAGTTTATGTTGGTTCATTGGAAGTAATTGCTGGCCGACTCACCGTTGGTAACATTGCTGAGTTTGTTATTTATGTAACTATGTTGACATGGCCTGTAGCTTCCTTAGGATGGGTGGTGACCATCATACAAAGAGCAGCAGCTTCACAACAACGTATCAATGAATTTTTAAAGGAAATACCATCAATAAAACCAGGCAAAATTCAGTGTCATGAATTAAAAGGGGATATTGAATTAACGCATGTCACATTTCGCTATGAAGAAAATCGGAAAGCAGCATTAAGTGATGTATCGATTAAAATTCCAGCAGGCTCATCCTTGGGAATAATTGGCAAAACGGGTTCAGGAAAATCGACATTAGTAAATGTGCTGTTGCGATTGGTAGATGTGAATGATGGTATCGTAAAGGTAGATGGAATTGAAATCAAAAATTTTGATACCGATCAATATCGAAAGAAAATTGGTTGCGTTCCTCAAGATGTATTCTTGTTTTCAGATACCATCGAAGAAAATATTGCCTTTGGAATTGATTCTCCTTATCCCGAAGGTGCCATTGTAGAAGCAGCAAAAAATGCCGACTTGTATAAAAACATCATGGAGTTTCCATTGCAGTTTAAAACCATGGTAGGGGAGAGAGGGATTACTTTGTCTGGGGGGCAAAAGCAGCGACTCTCCATCGCAAGAGCTATCATTCGTAATCCAGATATACTCATTTTTGATGATTGTTTGTCAGCTGTAGATACGATTACAGAAGAGAAAATTTTATCCAATCTTACTTCCATTATGAAAAATAAAACTACGCTTTTTGTTAGTCATCGTGTAGCTACTGTGAAATCGTGCGATCAAATAATTGTTTTGGATGAAGGAAGAATTGTAGAGAATGGAAATCATGAAGCATTATTAGCAAACGATGGATTCTACCGTCATCTCTTTGAATCACAATTGATGGAAGATGAAATAAAGGATTCAAAATTGTAAACCAATTTTAAGAAAAGGTTCCTTTTTAATACTTGGTAATACTTGGTAATACTTAGGTTGTGCAACATACTTTGTACTGCATAGGTCGAGGACAAAACATCAATGCGGACTTCGTAGGTAATAACGTCAAAATCAATAGTATATTTATTGTATCCAGTTTAGTTTTTGTCCAACGCAATAACATTTAATGTAGACAATGTAATGATCGAAACAGTAAAATAGTGAAATTCTGAGCATTAATTTTTTTTGTTCAACTATTTTTAATTAATCTTGCTTCTTGTTAGCAAACAATGTATATGAACGAATTTGACAATTCTGGCCGCGAAGCTCATTTCTCTAAAAGAGTAAGAGCTGGTAAGAGAACTTATTATTTCGATGTGAAAGCTACTCGTGGAAACGATTACTACTTGACCATTACAGAAAGTAAAAGAAAGCCCGGCGAATCAGAAGATCGTCCCTTCTTTGAAAAGCATAAATTGTTTCTTTACAAAGAAGATTTCGATAAATTTACGGAAGGTCTGCATGAAGCACTTGGATTCATTAAGCAAAAACGTGAAGACGAAGAAGGCGGATCTCCTGAAATGCATAATGGGCATGCAGAACATGCTACACCAGAAGCAACTTCTAATCATTCAACACCAGAATTCGTTGAACAAAACTCAAACTTTACTGATTTGAGTTACGACGATCTCGGAAAATAATTTCAACCCCTATTGCAAAAACCTTCTCGCATCGGGAAGGTTTTTTTGTTTGTGGGATTTTATAGAAATCTAAGTCATTATGCAAATTGGCGATGGATGTCTTTTTATTTTAAATACAACCTCTAATCGCGACCAACATCTGCCATCGGCAAGCTCAGGCAGCACTCGCATCTAAAATCTAAAATCTAAA
>JANOAX010000278.1:0-16218 GCA_031411335.1 Bacteroidota bacterium | reverse complement strand
TTTGTTTTATTGTTAAAATTCAAAAATGGAGAATAATGTTACTGCATTTATGCATATTATAAAAGAATTTACTGTGCTTCTCGGTTTAATTTTTAAATTAAATTAGTAAATCACTGAAAGGAAGGTTTACTAAATCAGGTTTTAAGTTTAATGTTAATGTTATTGATATGAAATGAAATGAAATAATATTAAACTCTAATGTAAGCGTTTTGAATGTTTTATTTTTCGATAAGCTTCTTATATGATCAAATTCTGATATGATAAAATTAATGAACATATTAGGTGGATTTGAATAATTTGAAGTCAATTTGTTCTTAAATTTATAAATTGTTGATTTTCTAAGCTAAAACTTTTATTCAAAGAATTTGAAAAATGATTTTTGAAACTTGTTATTGAAATTAATTTAAATGAGTTTGTATGGTAGAATTAATGCAACTTCAAGTCTTTTTTTTGTTTCCTTTTGAATGTGAATGCATGCAATATTAATTAATAAAAAAAAAGAAGCTGCCTCTTAGAGACAGCTTCCTTTTGATTAGCAATTAAGTTTTAAATTACTTAGTCACTTGTAGTTTTCTACTGAATTCTTTGTTGTCTACAGCGAAACGTACAGTGTACATTCCAGATTGTATTTTAGAAAGATTCACTTCTAATTGACCATTTTGAATTGTCATTTGCTCACTAGAAACTAATGAACCTTTGATATCGTACATCTGTACAACCATCTTACCTTGACCTAAAATTGCAGCATCAACAACGATAGTTGCTTTGTCGCGAGCTGGATTTGGGAAGAACTGTCCAATTCCATCTTCCCCGTTAACATCATCAATTCCTACACCAACACGTGAAATAGTAGCACGAATCATTAAGTCTTCGATTTGACCAGAACGGTAATCTGACATAGTTCCACCTAATATTTCAAATGTACGGTTACTAAATGGAGCAACTTGATTTTGTCCTAAGGCAACTTGATCTCCATTCATATTCCAGCTGATATAAAAACCACCACTATCAATACGAATAGGTGAAGTGAACGTCGTGTTGACAAATGCTCCTGAAGTAAATCCTGGCGCAACATTAATAGAATCTAATAATGTTCCAGCAGTATTGTTTGGACCGTTATCGGCAAATACCTTAATATGATATCCTACAGCTAATGGATCAACAACAATAAACATAGAAGCCTTAGTGATATCACAAGGATAGAAAGGAGGAATGAAATAGTTAGCGCAACCACCATTTCCACCGCTCCAAGAAATTCCACCTGCAGCTGCAGTTCCATTATCATAAACTAAGTTAATATCTATTAAGGTTGTATCTACAACTTGCAACTCTTGTGTTCTTCCATCATTTCCTACAAATGCATCACCACTTAAAGTAGTGGTATTAATAAAACGGAAAGTACCGGCATTAACGGGTACGAATGGATTTGCAAAATTGATCAATTGAGTTTGGCTTGGTTGCAATGTATCAGTTGCAGCAGTATTAGATACTTGAACTGCGTTGTTCGCAGCTCTAACAATTCCAGAAACGTTAAATGGATTTAATACAGTATTACCTGCATTCGCAATTTGTGAACTCAATGAGTGTGCTCCTGTAGCATTTTTGGAAATGAAAACTGCACCTGTAACTTCATTGTCTGCATATAAGGTAGCAGCATCATTAATTACAAGAGTAGTGGATGCTGGAGGGTAGAATTTTATAGCATAAGTAGTAGCAGGGTATATGTCGAAATAAGGATTTAATCCATCATTTCCTGATCCGTTTTCTATTCCTACAGATACAAAGCCAGGATTCGTACTACTAGGACCCGTTTGAGACAGGTACTGATAAGTGATAGAACTGTCGTTGTAATCTAAAATAATTTGGAAGGTGTTGTTCCCATCATAGGCAGGAACAGCATTTATCCAAAAAGGAACACTGTCAAATGTTACCACAACTGAATCTAAACCTGGACTTGTCCATTTCCAGCATTTTGCAACATTTTGTAAAGCAGGTAATGGTGCATTTTCAAAATTCAAATCAGACATTAATGCTGCACAGAAATTGTTTTTAGCATCCGGTGTTGGAATTACAGGAAATGCAGCCGCAAACGTTGTGTTTGGGTTGAATACGATGTAACCATTAGAGCCAATCCAAAAACGATCTACTGTATACCAGTAATATTGGAAAGGTGCTGGAAGTAAGAAGGGGCCAACGGCATTGTCATCCGCTAATCCTATAATTTGCTCTGCATTTGGGTTAGAGGAGATATTAATCCAGTTGAAAGTTGGTCCGTTTGGATCATTACTGTCTCTCCAAACATTTCCATAAGCATCAGGTCCACCTGAAGTTTGAGCGTAAAGTCCGATAGTCGAAGCTAAGCAGACTGCTAATAGTAAAATTTTTTTCATATTGTTTTATGTTTTTTGGGTTTCTAAGTTAATCGACTAAATTAGAAAATTATGAGGTAAAAGTGGTTGTAAAAAGAATTAAATTCTTAAGAAAAATTATTTTTAATTTTACAGTGTCTGTAAAGTATTGATTTCAAGGGTATTTTGAAAATATTTCAATTGTAAAATTACAAGCCAAAACTGAAAATTCCTATCAATCCACCAGTCGTTATGGCCATCAATTTGTAAATGTTAAAGCGATGATCGCTCCCTGACTCAAATAAAATGGTTGTGCTGATGTGTAAAAAGATACCAATTACAAGCGCCATGATGTTGTTATAGTAATTTTCAAAATTACCTAATGCTTGTTCTTGAAATAGAATTCCTATCAAAGCACCAATGGGCGCCATAGATGCAAAAATTACTAAATAAATAAATGTTTTAGCTTTAGATACACCTGATGCAATTAACATACTGACTAAGGCAAATGCTACTGGAATATGATGTAACATGATTCCATAAAGTAAACTATGCCCGTGACTATGATCATGCGTAGAACCAATTTCAGAAACAGTAGCCAACGGCATCCCCTCCAGAAAACTATGTAAGGAAAGACTTAGCATCATGGTTAAGGGAAATGCTCCGTGATGATGAGCATGCACATGAATATGCCCATGCTCTATTCCTTCAGAAAATAATTCTAAAACAATTTGTAAAAAGAATCCAAGCATAATCCATATGCCAATCGATGCACCACTGTTTTTGTAAACTTCCGGCATTAAGTGCAACACAGTAATAGCAAATAGAAAAGCACCAGAAAATGAAAGAAGTAATTTTAAAAAGTTTTTAGATGGGTTTTTAATCAGAAAATACACCCCTCCACTAATAATGACAGAAGCAAATAACAAAAATATATCGAAGTAATCCATGTTACAGTTTTCGCGTTACAAAGATGAGTCTTTTTGATTGATCTAAATTAAAATGATGTAATGCATAATCTCCATAAATTTCCAAAACACTGAGCCCAACCTTTGCAAAAAATCGTATAAAATCTTCCGGATATAACAATCTTACTTCCTCTGTAAATTGAAAAGCCTGACCTTTGTCTTCAAACGAAATATTTTTTACAATTTTGCCAGCTTCAATCTTTTTGCTGATTTGAAATTGAATTCCTTCTACCTCTTTACTTTGGTTCGGCACCATGTGTTTTTCAGCATAATGTGAATTTAAGTAGTCAATGATAAAATAACCACCCGACTGTAAGCTTTTAGCTGTGGATTGGATCACCAATTCGTTTTCATGCTCACGTTCAAAATAACCAAAGCTGGTAAATAAATTAAATACCGCATCAAAATAATTGGTGCGTAATACCCTTCTCATATCATGTCTGAAAAATTGCAAATGATCATTTTCAAATTTTTTGCAATGTAAAATATTTTCTTCAGATAAATCAGCACCAATAACATCGTAACCGCATTGATTTAAATAAATAGAATGACGGCCTTTACCACAAGCTAAATCCAATACTCTACTTGATCTAGGTAGATGAATCCGCGCTAATAAGAGATCAAGAAAATCTTGCGCTTCTTTGTCGTTGCGATTTTTATAAAGAAGATGGTAATAGGGGGAGTTAAACCAGGATTCAAACCAACTTTCAGGTTTCATTTCTTTGTATTGATTTTTAATTCAAAATCTAAACTTTAACCCCGTTTTTCAAGGTCAGATTCAAGTTTTAAATAAACTAGTTTTTTGTGAATGAGTTGTTTAAGTGTAATGCGGAACACCTTTTTCCTTGGATTTAGGTAATGCAAATTTATGGTTTTTAAGTATTCGTAAGTTAACAAGGGTCGAGATATCTTTTTTAATGAGTTACTAACTCTTTTCCCTTTTCGCTCAGATGGATGGATTATTCGGTTTATTTTTGATGCCAATGAGTAAGTTGAAGCGAAAAGGTTTTTTTCCACAAAGTTTGAAGGTATGGCAGCATAAGCGAACGACGCCAGGTGCAGCACCAGGAGCCATTAATTTGGCTGAAGATGCCTTTGCACCTATCCTCCATGTCACTTCCTTTAATACCGAATTATTATTCGAAATGCCTTTCGATAGTCTTGATCAAGTTCAAGAGCGAATCGAAAAGTATCCTGAAATGATTCATTGGGTAGAATTAAAAGGATTTGGGGACCGAAGTCTGTTGGAAAGATTTTGTTATGAGTATAATATCCATCGACTCGAAATGGAGGATGTGATTAATACCTATCAACGACCCAAGCTGGAGGAATTCGACGATCACTTGTTTATTGTAACTCGATTGCTGAAGATGAACGAAGGCACATTACACAACGATCAACTTTCATTGTTTGTAAAAGAGAATATGGTCATCACCATTCAAGAATATTATGATGATTATTTTGAAGCTATCCGTACTCGTATTCGAAGTGGTAAAGGACATTTGCGTTCTTCTTCTTCCGATTATTTATCATACACTTTATTGGATTCTATTGTGGATACTTATTTTCCATTGCTCGAGGTGCTTGGTGAGAGATTGGATGAATTGGAAGATGAACTTTTTACTAAACCTACACGAAGCTCATTGCAAAGAATTCAACAAATTAAGAGAGAGCTTATCGTTCTTCGTCGTTCCGTTTTTGCAGAAAGAGATAAAGTGAATGATATTTTGAGAAGTACATCTGGAATCATTTCCGATCAAACGAAATTGTATTTTAGAGATACATATGACCATACTATTCAAGTAATGGATCTAGTGGAGAGTTATAAAGAGATTACCGCTTCACTCATGGATATTTACCTTTCAAGTGTGAGTAATAAACTGAATGCAGTGATGAAAGTATTGGCTGTTATCTCTACCATCTTTATTCCTTTGACTTTTATAGTTGGAGTTTATGGAATGAATTTTCCAAATGCAGATCCTGAAACAGGTGAAAAGCTTCCTTTGAATATGCCTGAATTGTATTCGCCCTATGGTTATGTAGGAGTGATGTTGTTTATGCTCATACTGGTTTTAGTTCAATTGTATGTTTTTTGGCGTAAAGGATGGATGGACAAAACCTGAGATGATGAATGTAGAGAAGAGATGGTTTGTTAATGTGATTTTACCTTTGCCCTTGCCCGATTTATTCACGTACGAAGTGCCGGAGGAATTGCGCGAAGGAGTGACGCCCGGTGTTCGAGTAGTGGTTCAGTTTGGAAAGCAAAAGGTGTATTCCGCTCTCGTATATGAGTGCCATCATCAAGCTCCACAACAGTATTCAGTAAAGGAAGTGTTGGCTGTTTTAGATGAACTTCCCGTGGTCACCCATCAACAGTTTAAATTGTGGAAGTGGATGTCGGAGTATTATCAATGTGCAATGGGTGAAGTGATGCTCGCCGCTTTACCTTCAGCATTGCGCTTGGAAAGTGAATCGAAAATTACGCGCAATCCTTCTTTTAATCACGATACTTCAACGCTTACCGATCACGAGTATGTGGTGTATGAAGCATTGGAATTCAAAGAAGAATTAACCTTGAAAGAGGTGAGTAAAATTTTATCACTGAAGTATGTTTTGCCCGTGGTGAGAAGTTTAGTAAATAAAAATGTTCTGTTGGTTCATGAGGAAGTGGAAGAAAGATACAAGCCTCGTTTTGTGGATGTGATTTCTTTGAATGAATTGGATTTTCCAGAAGATGTGCTCGGTGAGTTGATGAATAAATTAGAGAAGAAAGCACCAAAGCAATCCGATCTCATCCTTACTTTTTTGCATTTGAGTAAGGAGTTGGATGAAAAAGCAATCTCTAAAACACTCTTGATCAAAAAATCAGGAAGTAATACAACGGCATTAAATGCACTCCTCAAGAAAGGAGTATTGTTTTCCGAAAAGAAACAGGAAGATCGAATTCAGGCATATACTGGAAAATTGATTCCTCCTCTTGTTTTAAATCCTTATCAAGAGCAAGCATTACTGGATACAGAATTGGCTTTTGAGAATGGAAAGGTTGGTCTTTTGCATGGAGTAACATCCTCTGGAAAAACAGAGCTGTATGTTCACTTAATTAAAAAGAAACTGGATGAAGGAAAACAAGTATTGTATTTGTTGCCTGAAATTGCTTTAACAACTCAGTTAATTACTCGTCTTCAAAAACATTTTGGTGATCGCTTGCTGGTTTATCATTCTCGATTTAATGAACAGGAAAGGGTAGAGGTGTGGAATAAATTATTGGCTGATAATTTGACTAGTGAATCGTCTTCGTTCATGGTGATTGGTGCCCGCTCTTCTGTTTTTTTACCTATGGAAAAGTTAGGGTTAACAATCGTAGATGAAGAACATGATCAATCGTATAAACAAGTCGATCCTGCTCCCCGTTACAATGCAAGAGACGCTGCAATTGTCATGGCGGCACATCAAGACGCATCTATCTTATTGGGTACTGCTACACCAAGCATGGAGTCTTACTTTAATGCGTTGTCAGGAAAGTTTGATTTGATCACGTTAGACCGTCGTCACGCAGAGTTGGAAATGCCCTTGGTGAGTATTGTGAATATGAAGGATGCTCGGAATAAGAAGCAAGTCAGCGGAAATTTTTCACACGCGCTTCTGGATGAATTGAAATTAATTCTGAGCGAAAAGCAACAAGCCATTTTATTTCAAAACAGAAGAGGGTTTGCCCCTTATCTCGAATGTAATGTTTGTTCATGGACACCACTTTGTACTAATTGTGATGTGTCCTTAACCTATCATAAGTTTAAAAATGAAATTCGTTGTCACTATTGTGGTTATGTGCAAGCACCCCCGCAAAAATGTTTGCAATGTGGTGATCAAGATATTCGAATGAAAGGTTTCGGGACAGAACGCATTGTAGAAGATTTGCAACTTATTTTACCCGATGCAAATATTGCTCGACTCGATTATGATACCACACGTTCTAAATCAGGATATCATCAAATTATTACTTCTTTTGAGGAAGGGAAGATTGATATTTTGGTAGGGACGCAAATGATTACAAAAGGTCTTGATTTTGATCGCGTACAATTGGTGGGTGTATTAAATGCAGATTCCATCTTGCATTACCCAGAATTTCGTGCGCATGAAAGAGGTTTTCAATTGCTGAGTCAGGTGAGCGGACGAGCCGGTAGAAGAATGCATGGAAAAGTTTTAATTCAAGCCTACAATGTAGAATCTCCCGTTCTTGCTTATGTGTTGAAACACGACTTCAAAGGATTTTATATGCATGAACTCACGGAACGTCACCGATTTTTTTATCCGCCCTATTGTCGTTTAATTGAAATTCGTTTGAAGCATCGGGATGAGAAAAAAGCAGATCATTTATCAAAGGAACTTACATCTGAATTAAAAAAAATGTTTGCCAATAGGGTATTAGGTCCAACCATTCCGTATGTCAATCGAGTGCGTAATTTTTATCTTCGACAACTCCTAATAAAATTGGAAAAGACTATCAGTGTGAATGAAGTAAAAAAGAGTTTGCAAACCGCGCTCGAAGAATTTAAAAAACGTCCCGAAAACCGACAATTAATTATTCAAGTGGACGTGGATCCGTTATAAGCTTCTGGCTTGTAGCTTTATGCCGAAATATATTGCTTATTTCATTGATCTATGTTTTGATGGACCACTGATTTATTAAGATGATTATGATTTTTTATGATAAATTTCGTCGTGATTATGATTAAAAAAGGAACGCGGATGACTCGGATTAAACGGATTTTCACGGATTCGTTCATCGCACAATGAAAATAAGTAGATAAGAACAATGTAGCTTATTAGTGGATTCGTGCTTTCGTAAATTCGTAATTCGTATATTCGTATTGATTCGTAATTCGTAACCAATTAATATTTCAATACCTTTCGTTACACTTTATTTTACTATTCACCATTCTCTAGTTTAGCTCCAACAAAATTTGAAAATAAACCAATCTACCAATTAGCGGACCACCGTAAACTTCGTAATGTAGATTTTCTAAAATGTTTGTGCAACCTACTTTGAACGTAGTTTTGATATCTGGAAACTTCTTGTTGATTTGCGCATCGAGTATTCCGTAATCTTCAATCTCTCCCGTGAATTGTGGCGATCCTTCAAACAAAAATCCTTCTACCCATTTATAATTAACTCCAAATCCCCAGTTGCTTCCAATTTTATTATCGATTTCTTGTCCTGTTAATCCAACATTATATTTATTCCTGGGTGTATTAAAAGCTGGGATCAATGGATCTGTTGAGCCATGCCGATTTAACTCATTCCATGAATAATTTGCATTAAAAGAATAAAATCGACTGAAATAATAATTCCCACCAATGGTAAATCCTGCAGTAGTAACTCGATCTTTTGAATTCGTTGCCACTCTATAAATATCGTTTAAAAAGATGGGGAGTGGTGATCCTTGCGCAATGGATACATCAGCACCTAACTTATATCCAATAAAATTTGTGTAGCTGCTATAATATGCATTCATATCAAGAAAAAGTTTCTTGAAGAGTGTTGTTCTATAACCAAATTCAATGGTCTTTACTTCTTCAGGTTTAACAGAAGCTACATTGAAATACGAAAGCGTATCTGGATTCTGATAATTCAATCCAGTAAATAAAGATTCAAGAGTCACTAGTGAATCATATCCATTTAAGTTACCGATAAGCGTAGCACGACCAACTTGATAATATAAATACTGATCAGCAAGTGTAGGATTACGAATGGCTGAACTTAATGAAACTCTAAATGTATTCGTTGCATCCGGATTGTAAATGGCAGAAAGCGCAGGAGAAAAGAGGTAATCAAAATTTTGATTTTTATCCATTCGAATGGCTGCATTTAACTTTAAACGATCATCACATAATTTTTTATCTACACCAAAATA
The DNA here is from genome assembly GCA_031411335.1 of Bacteroidota bacterium. Classification (GTDB taxonomy): domain Bacteria; phylum Bacteroidota; class Bacteroidia; order AKYH767-A; family OLB10; genus JAJTFW01. The sequence goes on along the minus strand of JANOAX010000278.1, from coordinate 6,990 downwards.
AACTCCATATTCATTAAGCTTTATCACTCTTCCGCTAGTATCTGAAAAGATGGTGCCGTTAGAGTTAGGAAGGTATTGTCGGAAGTTAGCACCTGTCGTGAAAATAAAACTATCAATATTGAATTTGTACTCCGCATGAATATGTGCCAGTGCTGATTTATCATAAAATTTTGATCCTCCTCCTGCAAATGTCTCACGTGATGTAATACTTGTCAATGCTGAATCGAAAGCTGCTGTACCTGGAACTAAGAAAGCTTGATTGCCATTGATTACCGATCCAATACCATTTGCATAGGTCTGTGCATTGCCATGATAAAGAGTTAATGAATCGTAAAAATTATTCAACAGAAATGGATTGATAGAGGCTAAATAAGCCTCATAATCATTAGGGAATTGAGAAGGTTGTGGGTATCCCGGGAAATTGCGGATGCTCTGAAAATATTTTTCAGTGTTAAAAAATTTAATATAATCATCTACCCAATCGGCATTGTCCTTTACCGAATTTTGTAAAAGTAGTGCGGTGAAAAAGGCATCGTATGATTTTCCAGCATCTTCATTGGTGTAATAGGCGCGAATGAAAAATTTATCCTGTTTTTTTAATTCAATTCGATTCTGTAAAAATTGAATGTCTTTTAAGCTGTAACGATTATCGCCTTGATAAACGGTAGTGCCATAACCAAAGTTAGAGCTAGCGATTAATTCTAATTCTTTTGCAATTTTATAATGAACCGCAGCATTTAATTTTAAGTTGCGGGTGTCATAATCCACAATGTCCTTTTCAGCATATCCTGTTCGGTATAAGATCCCAATTCCTGGACGTAAAGCAGGCACAAGACTAAAATCTCCACCAGCATAATATTCATCGCCATAAACATTAACTGCATCGTAACCGCCTGGATTCAACTCGTTGCTTTTTGATTGTGGAGTTGCAGAACGATTATCTGCTTCCCAATCGTTAGCTGTGAAATAACAAATGTTGAATTTCATTCCTACTTTATCTTCGCCCGCTTTGTTTTTTAGAACGGCTGCATAGCGAATGGAGGTTTCTCGTAAATCTCTAGATCCTGTTTTAAAGCTGAATTCTAATCCTGGCTTTACAAATGGACTTCGAGAGGTCATGCTAATAACACCGTTGAAAGCATTAGGACCATAAAAGGCTGAACTCGCACCTACCACTAAGTCCACTTTTAAAAGGTCCAATTCAGAGCACCCCAAGAAATTGCCCAATGAAAAATTTAACCCCGGACTTTGATTGTCGACACCATCAATGATTTGCAATGAACGAACTGGAGAAGTACTGTTAAATCCTCTTGTGTTTACTACTTTAAATCCTAGACTTGCAGCGGTAACATCCACCCCTTTTAAGGCGCCTAGTCCATCATAAAAGCTGGCCGCAGGTGTTTGACGAATAGCAATAATATCCATGGATTCCACCGTTATGGCCGATTCTCGCTGCTTTTCCGTTAGTCGGGATTCAACCACGCTTACTTCTTTTAGTGCTTTTTGGCTGGATGTAAGGAAAATAGTAAATGGATCAGATAGATTATTCGCAGTAATTTCCTTGGAATCAAATCCTAAATATGAAACAATCAAAACAACAGTTGGAGTCGAAATCCCTTCTAAAGTAAATCTACCATCTAAATCGGTAGTTGTTCCTATATTTCCCCCTTTTACAGCAATGGTTGCGCCAATCAAAGCTTCTTTCGTTTTGCTGTCTTTCACCACCCCTTTCAAGGTTTGTCCATTGCCAATCAGTGAGAGTGAAAGGAATACAAATAGTAAGAGTGTGGTTTTAAACATATTCTTCTGCTTTTAATCGGATAGGAGCAAAAATATTAATTTAGGATTTAGCGTTAACGATGTTGTGAAAGTACAAAATCCTATCTATCTAAAATAATTGACCCAAAACAATAAATGAACAAGAAGAATTTGCATTTTTGTAGGATGTATAAAATTGTTGTATGTATTCTGTTTTTGGTTTTGCCCTTTCAAGGTATGGGTCAATGGAAAAGTTTCCAGGTATTTAAGGGTGATACCATCAATTGTGAAGACATGAAAGGGCTTAAACAAGGTGTTTGGAAGAAGTATTATCGAAATAATACGTTGTGCTCTGAAACCGTGTTTAAAAATAATAAACCGTCAGGTACTTCTCGTACATGGTATGAAAGTGGGAAATTAAAGGCGGAGGTTTTTTTTGAGAAAGATCAAATTCGTGGCAAAGGCATCTCCTATTATGAGTCGGGAAAAGTGCTTGCCAAAGGCAATTATTATGATCTAAAAAAGGATTCGACTTGGGTTTTTTATGGCGAAAATGATTCGGTAAAATCCATTGAAATTTACCAAAGAGGAGAGGCTATTGGGACATGGAAAGTATTTTATGAAGATGGTGGCTTAGCGGAAATTAAGAATTATTTGAAAGGAAAAAGGGAAGGTCTTTATCAACAATTTAATGAAGTGGGCAAAGTGATTTTTGAGATGAATTATAAGGCAGATAAGGAGAATGGTCAGGTAAAAATTTATTATAGTAATGGCAACTTGCGTGAAACAGGTGTTTATAAAAATGGAGTGAAGGAAGGTCCTTGGATGGAATACGATTTGGAGAGTAAAGTCATTAAAAAGGAAGTATATAAGAAGGGGTTTTTGCAAAGTCCTTCAAAGTAAATTTGTTGATAAATTTGGATTTTCTTGGTTTTTCATTCCGTTTTATTTAATATTTTTCAAAGGAATTAAATAATACCTGAAGTCTTATGGAGAAGAAGTTTGAACAGAATGATTCTGTATCATTGAACAGTGAAGTGAATATCAGCAAGCAATATTTAATTTCTGGTTTTGAACTGGATTTAGATTCCCTTATTATTCATATCGATCAAGCGCATATTGATATGTTGAATGCAATGGGTTTTGAAAATGTACCAGAAAGCATGCATCTTCTTGAGTACGTCGAGCGATTTACTAATCAAGAAGAGTTAGAGAGAATTCAAAAACGTATTGCTTATGCCAGTGAGCGTCGTGATGACACTGAATACTATGATCGCATGGAAGTTCAACTCTTGGATAAAGTGGGTAATGTTTGTAGTTGTATCATCAATACATGGAGTTTGAGACCCGGAGTAATTAAAGGGGTAGGTCAAAATATTACCGACCTGAAAAAAGTAAAGGAAATCATAACGGATCAAACGGCATCCTTGAATTCCGTAATTGAAAGTACAGATGATATTATTTTCATTGTGAAATGCAGTGGTGAATTAGTCGTATATAATAATAATTTTAATGCGATGATGAAGAATTTTTTTAATGTAGAGATCTTCATTGGAATGAATATACTTCCTGAACTTCCTGATTCAATTAGTCAGCAATGGACCTCTTTAATTCATAACGGTTGCCTTGGAAATAAACAAAATTCAGAACTATCAATTTTAAAAGAAGATACATTCCATTTTGAAATTTCTGCGAACCCGATTATTGTGAATGAAGAAGTGAATACAGTTTCTTTTTTTATTAAGGATGTAACTGAAAAGTGGAGAATGAGTACTTGGGAATCGGTAGAAAATAAGGTTTTTGAGCAGCTGAGTCGAAATGGAGATATGAAAACTGTTTTCGATACTTTGCTGACAGGAGTAAAGCGTACTTGTCCTGCAATGCATGGCTATGTAACTAAGAAACGGGAAGGTGAAATGGAGTTGGAATGGCTCAGCCATCCTACTATTTCAGAAAAATATACAAGTACTATTCCTATCATACCTATTGATCCTTTAGTAGGTTCCTGCGGCTTGGCTGCCTATACCATGCAACCTGTTTATATCTCCAATATTCGAGAATTTGAATGCTGGGATAATTATCGTGATATCGCACTTCTACAAGGCTTTCAAGCTTGTCATTCATTTCCAATTTTAAGTAAAGAAGGAATGATTTTGGGCACTTTAGGCGCCTATTTTAATACGATTCACGACTTATCCGATTTTGAAATTTCATTGCTGAAAAGAGCAGTGAATGTATCGAGTGTAATTCTAGAGAAATATTTAATTGAAAATGAAGTGTACATCAAAAGCAAGCAACTGGAGGAACTTGGATATTCCATTCCCGGTGTGATGTACATTGTTAAAATGGATAAAGATGGGAATCGGAAGTTTGATTTTGTGAGCGAAAGAATAGGTGAATTCATGAAAGTTTCTAAGCAAACAGCATTGGATTCATATGCTAGCATCATTTCTAATTTAACTGACGAATCCAAGGAGATGTTTCAACAAAAATTAAAAATTTCGCTTGAAACTAGGCAGCCGCTGAATACGGAGTTTCGTTTGCGCCCTGATGTAAATCCCGATTTTCATTGTTTTAACTTGCAATCTGTACATCGTTTTAATGACGATGGTACGGTGGTAACTTATGGTTCAATATATGATATTACCAGCCAAAAGAAAGTCGAGCTGGAGTTGAAGATGCAACAGGAGGAAATGAAATCCTTGATTAAATGTTTGGATGAAGTGGTTTATGTATTGGATGAGAATGATATTTTTTTAGATGTATTCGTTGAAGATGAAACATTGTTGTTTAAGGAGAGAAAAAATATTATTGGTAAAAAGTTTGCCGATATTTTGGGTTCTACTATTTGTGATTTATATTTAAATGCCAAAATTGAGTTACTGGAAAAACAAGAATCTGAAAAGTTTCAGTATGCTTACGTAAGAAATGGTGAAGTAGTTAATTTTTGTTCTCGATTAATTCAAGTGAATAGTTCTTCCCAAATCATATTTACTGCTAGGAATTTTTCAGAAGAATTAAAAACTATTGAAATTAATAAGAAACTAAGTAAGGTTGTTGACGAAGCTTCTGATTTTGCACGATTCGGATCTTTTGAATATGACATGACTACACACGAAGTGTTCTGGTCGAAAAGCATTTTCAATATGTTGGGATGGGAAATAAATATCACTCCAAAGGAATTATATTTAAAGTGTTTGACTGAAATTCATCCCGATGATATTGTATTATATGAAATAGGCTTAAAGGAAGCAATTGCTAATGATTGTGGTTTCGATTATGATTACAGAATGAAGCATGCCAACGGGCAATATATTTGGTTTCAATCCAAAATTAAAATTGAGTTGGATGACAAGGGTGTTCCTTTATTTATGCGTGGAATTTCAATAGATATATCAAAGCGAAAATCATATGAGTTATTCATTCAACAAAAAAGTAGTTTAAATGAAGCTATTTCTTTGTTGTCGCAGGAGTTGTTTACGGATTCAGCTATTTTAGGAACTGTCGAAAAAATGCTTCCGAAAATTGGCGCCGCTTCCGAAGTTAATAGAGTTTATATTTTTCAAAACCATCCCATCCAAGAAGATGGAGTATTGCGATTTACACAAATCCTAGAGTGGAATGATGGTCTTTTTCCTGCACAAATTGATAATGAATTGATGATTAACTGCTCTTATGAAGAAGTTGGATTTGGCAGATGGATTGATGTCTTAAGTAGAGGCGAATCGATTGTGAGTGATATTTCTGAATTTCCACAGTCGGAACAGGAAATTTTGAAAGCTCAAGACGTTGTAACGATGGCCGTGGTCCCCATATTTCTTGGGAACGAATGGTGGGGATTTTTAGGATTAGATGAATGTAGAGGACCTCGAAAATGGGACAGTGGAGTAGTGGATCTTATTGAAAGTATCTCTCGACTCATAGGATTAGCTTTAAAACGTAAGCAAGAAAATAATCATTTGTCCGAAAATAAAGCGAAGTACAAAGCTGCTTTTGAAACAATGAGCGAGGCTATAATTATTACCGACAGTAATGGACTCCATATTAATTCGAATGAGGCTGCAAAAAAATTGCTCGGAATTGAAGAAGGTGAAAAAGTTGGGGTTTGTGCCGTGTTAAGGCAAAATGGAAATGTGCTGATTCACCCAGACGGAAGTGAATTTTCGGAAGATGAATATCCCATCAATAGAGTGTCTCAGAAGAATGAAATTGTAAGGAATGTGGTGATGGGTGTGAAAACCATAACCAATGAGATGAATTGGATTTCTGTTAATGCTTCTCCACTGTATGATGTAGATAGTTCGCTTACCGGATTGATGCTGGTGATTTCGAATGTTGGAGATAGGATAAGTTTGACTGAAAAACTAAGTGAGAGCCAATCTCAAAAGCAGAAATTAGAGGAAAAAATTCCACACGATATTGCAAATAGTCTGGATTTAGTATCACAAATGATTCAATTGCAAAAGCAATTTATTACAGATGAAAATGCGCAACTAGTATTAGAAGAAAGTACAAACCAAATTCAAACCATCAAACAATTGCATCTTTATGCAACAAAGGAAAATGGAAAGGATGTTTTAAAAACAGAATCTTTCTTTAATGCAACGGTTAAAAAAATGATGGAGGTGGGAAATGATAAAGGCATTTCTTTAAATGTGAGTTTAAATGGTTCCGATATTTTATTGCCGATGAATAAAGCATTGCCTTTTTGCTTAATAGTGAATGAGATGTTGTCAAACTGTATTCGACATGCGTTCTCTGGAAAATTGACTGGCGATATTGCAATTACATTTAAAAAGCAAGGCGAATACCTTATTCTCGAAGTAAGTGATAACGGGAAGGGATTACCGAAAAACTTCGATTGGGAAAAGTCAAATACGTTCGGCTTCCGCTTAATTCAAAAATTACTCGTTCAACTAAAAGGCGCCGCCACCGTTACTAGTGATAAAGGTTGTAAAATGATGTTGACATTCCCGGGTTAATTTGAAAATTAATGAATTTGAAGATTTGAAAATGTTGTGATGTTGATATGTATATATGAATTACATATTATCGGGATTCCCAATTTATCATCCCGATAGGCTATCGGCACACCAAATCTCCCAATCTCCGATTCACCGTCCCGATAGCTATCGCATAAGCGTCAGGCTAATTTAAAGGTTTAGCAACAATTTTGCTCTTGGTTTTGACTGCTAATATGAAATGTGTAGAGACGCCATTAATGGCGTCTCT
>JANOAX010000277.1:0-5718 GCA_031411335.1 Bacteroidota bacterium | reverse complement strand
CGACTTTCCTTCACCGATAAATATTGAACAATATTCAAAACAAATTCTTGACTCAATATATGATTTCCATGATCATTAAAATCCGTTAATCTCCATCTCCAAAAACCTTCTCCAGTAAGAACCGCTTGCTTTCTTCCATTTTGTTCGCTGAAGAGTAGGAGGGGCTGCGTAGTATTTACAATTCCAATTTTCTGATTGAGTAATGTATAAATATTGGTATTCGATTGATAGACTCCAAAAGGTGATTTTAAGGGAGGCCATGTTTTAATAGCATCCAACAATTCATCGGATACCGTAAACAAACTAAAATTATCTACCGGCGACGCCTGTACGTCGTTGAGTTGTCCGTTTGCTTGAGAGATGGAAATTCCAAAATTGCCCTCATTAAATTCCTCGATATTGGTTGATGCTCCTAAAATCGACCACGTACTAATTCCACTTTCGTTTATCTTGTTTAATAACGCTGTTTCGTTTCCAGTGCTGGATGGAATATTGTGTAGCACTAATAAATTATAATCGCCCAATCGACCTGTAAATTCATCGGCCTTCACCACAGAAATTTCATAATTCAAATTACTCTCTAATGTTTGACGTAAAACAGCGAGGTCGGGGTGTGGCGCGGCAAATAAAACCAGTACCTTTTGCTTTTGTTCGATCACTTCCACAAACAAATCATATTGATTGTTGATGAGTGTAACTTCACCTTCTATCGAACTTAACTTCACTTTATAGTGATGAATTCCTTTCGATTTTGCATCGAGAACCGCAGGGATAGTAGCATGAAAATTTGAACCTGATATTTCTATTGAACGATTGTAAACGACAACGCTATCTTCTTCAATAGTTAAATTACTTCGACTACCTGCTGCTTGTTTTGCGTCAATGATAATCTCTAACGGAAAACTGTTTCCTAAAAATGCAATTTTATTATGATTTACACGAGCTATCAATAAATCCTTTCGAACGGTTGAGTCGCCAAGTGCAATTGGGTAAATAGGTACTTTAATTCGTGATGGCCCATAAACCGGATTCGTTCCTTCGTTGAAGAGTCCATCCGTAGCCATCACAACAGCACCTACATTGCGATTTGTAAATTGAACATCGAGGTAATTGTAAAACTGCGTGAAATTGGTAAGTCGATCCTGAAATTGAAATCCTATTGTTTCAGCAACATGATCGCCAAAAGAAAACTGGCGAACGTCGTAATCTGACTTCAGCTCATTATTAAGTTTTTCAAAATCCGATTTAATTTGCTCTTTTCTAGCTACTGAATCCTTGCTGTTAATGATGGATTTAGAATCGTCAACGGCCAAAATGATAATTGGCTTTTCCACTTCCCGACTAAAAGTCCGAATCATGGGGCCTAATAAAAGAAAGGCAAGAAAGGTCACCATTAAAAATCGAGCAGCTATCAAAACTCTACCTGTCCAAGTAGATACCTCATTGAGTAGTGGTTCTTTGCGGTACATAAGCCACGCATAGACAGCACCACATATCACGCAAAAAACAGTATACCACCAAGGGTAAGAGAGAATCAAGGCTATTTCCACAGATTGCAAAAATAAGAGGATTGAGGAAACTTCAAGACGATTCTACTTTTAAATTTATTGTGTTCTTTTTCCGCATTTGATCAATTTTTCATCTCCTTGCATTTTCGAAACTCTTACTCAAACTCAATTTAAAGGGCCAAGATGAGGCATTGAATTTTCTATATTTGCCCCATGCTCGTAACTGCAAGAGGATTAGAAAAATCGTACGGAGAACTCACTGTTTTAAAGGGAATTGATCTTGATATTGAGGAAGGTGAAGTGGTAAGTATAGTGGGCGCTTCAGGTGCTGGAAAAAGCACGTTATTGCATATGTTAGGCACCCTCGACCAACCCGACAAAGGAATTATCGCCATTAAGGGAACCGAAATTCAACATCTGAATGGCAAAAAATTAGCGGCTTTTCGAAATAAGCATATTGGATTTATCTTTCAATTTCATCAGTTGCTTCCCGAATTTACTGCTTTAGAAAATGTTTGTATGCCTGCCTTAATTCATGGAGTATCTATGAAAGAGGCTAGCGAGAGAGCCATGGAGTTGCTTGGTATTTTGGGGATGCAAAGTCGTTGCGAACACAAACCATCACAATTGAGTGGGGGCGAACAACAACGTATTGCCATTGCTAGAGCCTTGATGAATAATCCCTATTTAATTTTAGCGGATGAGCCTTCTGGAAATTTAGATTCAGCAAACGCAAAAGCTTTACATGCACTCTTTTTTGAACTGAGAGATAAGTTGCAACAAACCTTTGTGATCGTAACCCATAACGAAGAATTAGCAGGAATGGCGGATCGGAAATTAACGATGACGGATGGGAAGATATCTGGAATTACTTCAACGAGAAATACGAATTAAAACGAAATGCGATTACGCGAAATGCGAATTAACACGAAATGCGAAATTTATTTGTTATCAGCAAGTTCGCTTCGTATAACAACTTCGCTCACGACAATCATGTTTCAACTTCGCTTAAAACAAGATTTCGTTTTCGATTTTCGCATTTCGTGTTAATTCGCATTTCGCGTTAGTGCGTGTTCATTCGCTCCCGATAGCTATCGGGATCGCGTAAGATTAGTAGGCTCCCTCCGGCAATCTCTCCTCCCCCAAAAAATAAGGTTTTGTATCAAATAAATAGAGGTCGAGTAACATTGCAACTCTTGCAAAATATTCACGCAATTCGACGGTCCAGGTATATTCCGATGTGGGATCATTTGCTACATATGCAATGGCATCAATATCATGATGGCGTGCGATAAAAACAGCTCTTCGTCCATGAAATTCTTGAGAGATAATGATGAATCGATTTAGTTTAAATACTTTCTTTCCTCTGACTACAGAGTCGAGGGTTCTGAATCCAGCAAAATCCATCACGATAACGCTATCGGGTATTCCCATTCGCAATAATTCTTTACGCATTTCTCTCGGCTCGTTATAGCTGAAATAGCGATTATCGCCACTTAACAATAAATATTGAACTTTTCCCGAGTAAAATAAAGCTTTAGCTGCTTGTATTCGATTGTAGAAAAATGGATTTGACTTTCCTGAGGAAGTATAACGACTCGTACCTAATACCAATCCAACACGAACAACTGGAACATCATTCAATCTTTTGTAGATGTATTTATCGGTTTCAGTATTTACTCGGTAATTAGCATAAAATAATGCGGACAAACTCAGTAAAAAAACAATAGCACACGAAATCAGAATCGCTTTTTTATTGCGAAATACAAATTGTTGGATGCTGTTAAAGTATTTGATTACTGTATTCTTCATTCTAACTATTTCCTTTCTTGAGATGAATTCATCCATCTTAAGAAAAAAAGCTTGAACAAATTTAACTCAATTCTACTGTGGTTATTGTAGATTTATGAATTGATACCAACATGGGGAGTGAAAAATGTGGAAAAATAATTAAAATTATTTCCTTCGATTTACTATTCTATATTATGTTTCTGAATTATTTTTCCTGAAAATTATCCAATTCAAAAATAACATTATTACTAAAACAGTAGGTAATATTCGAAATTGAAATTCATGCCATACGGTATATTCTCTGAGCAGATCTAATCCCCAAAAAGTAAATGTGATCAGCAGTACTTCAAAAGATGATTTTTTCCATTTGTTGAGAAATGATATTTCTTTTCCTTCATCATTATTCTCCACATTCATCCATCTTAACAAAAATGGCTGAGCCCATAACAATATGATGATGGAAATAGGACTAATGATTTTATGCATCGAAAAGAGGAGCGGTCCGACCCACATTTCTAAATAATGCTTTTCTTTTTGGAGCCAACCTTTGGGATGGATAAAAGTTAGTAAAAGATGTACTAAACTCATTAAAATTGCAATGCTTGAGACAGTCTTTGCAGTTAATGGAAACACTAATGCATAATTTGCTAAGAAAACAGAAATTATAGAAATTAGTACAATTGTACTATATATCAGTATTTTACGCATTTATGGTTGGACTTAAAATTGAATTTAGCATAGTCAATAGATTTAGTGTAAAGAGGCAAAGTTCATATTAATTTTTAACTATATTTCCGCCCAAGCATAATACGAAATTAATAAAGGTTAAATATGGCGTCTGCAAAGAATAAGAAAAAAGCAGTAGCGACAAAGAAAGTGATTAAAAAGGCTGCTCCCAAAAAAGCAGCAAAGCCGGTTGCAAAGAAACCAGTGAAAAAAGTCGCTTCTAAAAAAGTCGTTAAAAAAGCAGCGTCCGCAAAGACTGCCGTTAAGAGTAAAGTTGCTGTAAAGAAAACGGTTGTTGCCCCTAAAAAAGTGGTTGCTGTGAAGCAAAAAGCAGCTGCAAATACACCCGTGAAGAGAGTTGCAGTAAAAGCACCTGATAAAAAGGTAACGGTGAATCCATCTGCCTCAAAACCTATTTCAAAAGCTACGGCAGTAAAAACAGATATAGCTACCTCGGTTAAAACAGATAAAGTTAAAGCAAGTGCAGCTCCTGTAGTTAAGCCAAAAATTGTTGAGAAAACTCCAGCTCCAAAATCGAAAAAGGAAGTTGTTGATAAGAAGGCCATAGGGAAGAGTAGTAAACCTGCAGAAACAATTGACCCACTGCATGCAAAAGCTGCGAAAGTGATGAAAGAGTTAGAGGAGACAATGGACCTTAGTAAAATGCGTCCGCGTATTCAAGCGGGAACACTTCCTAAGCCATTGCCAAAAAACACAGCTCCTCTTCCCGCTCTTCCTGAGCCAACAAATACATTAAAAGAAAAATATTCATTAGAGTTTGAATTTAGATCGTCACCAAAAATTTTGTTTACCTCTTTAAGCGATTCCAGTGGATTAGCAGGATGGTTTGCTGATGAAGTATATGTAAAAGATAAATTGTTCACTTTTGTTTGGGAAGGGGGACATTCAAATGCTCGATTAGTTGCCGTTCGTGATTTGCATTTAGTGCGATTTGAATGGGAAGAAGATACCGATGGAACTTATTTTCAGTTTGAAATAAAGGAAGATGATATCACTTTAGATATTGCTTTAGTCATCACCGATTTTGCCAATAAGGGTGAAAAAGATACCAATATTCGATTGTGGGAATCGCAAGTTCAAAAATTGAGAATGCTGTTAGGAAGTTTGTAATTCAGAATTCAGAATTAAGAATTCAGAATTCAGAATTGGGTTCCGATCAGCTATCGGGAGACGAATTAAGTCCCGATATCTATCGTTATCAAAGTTAGGTCTTGATAGCTATAGTGATAAGAATTAAGTTTTAAAACTCAGTATTTAGATTATTTAATTCTGAATTCTGAATTCTTAATTCTTAATTAATTCGTAGCTAGTATTTTGTTTTTGTGGTTAATATTTCAAACAGAATTGAGGCAGTATTTCCAATATTTTCAGGAAACGAATCAATTTCTTCAAAGGAAAATAGTTTCACGATTTTAATGAATTTATTGTTTTCTAAAAGCCAATGAAGCGATGATCCAGCTTGGATGAAATCACTACATTTAATGATATTGTCTTCTTCAAAATGATGTTGGAAAGGATCACTATGGATGCAGATGTAAAAATTGTTTTTTGCAAGCACGGATAAGTTAGCAGAAATTCCATCAATATACTTTTTGGCATATTCACCTGATAAATGCAAACTCACACTAAACCCATTTCCAAACCAACAAAGTGTTCTGAGTGCGAAAATATC
>JANOAX010000276.1:0-7699 GCA_031411335.1 Bacteroidota bacterium | reverse complement strand
GAATTATCAAAATGTACTTACAGGTGCAGGTTGTAATTTGCCAGACCAATGTACGGATGATCCCGGTTGTGGAGGTTCCGCAACTATTACTGTGGATGTTCGTCCTATTTTTGGTATTTCTGGACCTACTAAAGTTTGTCCAAATACAGTAAGTGCTCCGTTCAACGGAATGAATCTTACCAATAATACCATTGCATCAGGTGTAACATGGAAATTAATTACGCCTATTCCTAGTGTAATCAATTTTGCAAGTTCAGCAGCGTTGAATGCGTACACTTGGAATGCGGGTTCTGGTACTTATTGCTTAACGGCCTACGCTCCGCCCAATGTGTATTGCAACGATTCTGCAAAAGTTTGTTTGGAAGTAGTGAATATGCTGCAACCAAATCCTGTGGTTGGACCCGATACAGTTTGTGCGAATGTGAGTACAAATTATGCCGTGATTTCTAACATGACTGGAGTTACGTATGTATGGACCGTTAGTAACGGTGTTATCGTAGGTCCTTCAAACGGAAGTAGTGTAAATATTCAATGGAATCCAGGCGGAGGAACAGTTTCCGTTGTGCAAATGTTGAGTGCAAGTCCTTTCTGTTCTTCTATTGCATCTGCAGTAAAAACAGTAGTGACATGGCCTAATTTCCCACTACCAATTGTTACTGCAAGTAGTCCAATTGTTTGTATGAATAGTACAATTACTTATTCTATTCCCACACCATTACTCAGCAATGCAACATACACATGGTCGGTGGTTCCAGCTACAGCAGGAAATATTGTAACTGCAAATGGTACCAATACGATTAGTATAAAATGGATCAGTGCAGCGATCACGCCCATCTTTGTGAAGCTAAAAATTTCTAGATGTTATGATGATTCGGTGATGGTGCCTATTACTTTGTTGCCATTACCAACAGTACCAAACATCACTTATTTCCCTGCTAATCCTTGCGTAAATACAACAGTGAATTTTTCTACTTTAAATCTAGGTCCAACATGGAATTGGGATTTTGGTGATACGTTTACTGATGTTGTTCAGAATCCAAATCATGTTTATACCACAGCAGGAAATTATAATGTGCAACTCGTAGTAACGAACGCATCAGGATGTTCGGATACAGCAACTACATTAATAACGGTTGAAGATATTCCGGTAGTGCCTGTAATCAATGGTCCCGATAGTGTTTGTATCAATGCACTTTCCTCTTATAATTTCTCACAACCTTTATTCCCCGGTGCTTATTATTCTTGGTCTTTATCAAATTCTCCGAAAGGAATCATTTCTTCTTCCGGAAATAATTTCATGAATCTAAAATGGACAATTGCTGGAACAGATACTGTGAAAGTTCGTGTGCAAGCAACTTGTTTGGATACAACAATTAAATATGTTGTGGTGATCAGTCCGAATCCAACACCTGGTATTTCAGTAATTTCTCCAGCATGTCAAAATTCGAATGTGAATTTTTCAGGAAGTGGAGGTAGTACGTATTCATGGATTTTTGCAGGCGGCTCTCCCGGATTTTCATCGGCACAAAATCCTGTAGTTACGTATGCGATTCCTGGAACCTATAATGTTTCATTAACTGTCGTTAGTGCGGCTGGATGTGCTGCAACCACCACCACCACCATGACCATCAATCCAGAGCCGGTGGCTATTATTAATGGTCCTTTTACTATTTGTGCATTCCCAGGTTCAGTAACGATGAATGCGGTAGCTCAACCAGGTTATACTTTCTTGTGGTCACCGACAGGAACAACGGGACCCTCTGTTACAACAACCATTAATTCATTGACAACTTTCAGTTGTGTTGTTACAAACTCATTTGGATGTACTAAGTTGTCGAATTTTATTACGGTAGATACGGCATCCTGTACACAAATTATTGATTCCTGCCAGGTAAATGATAGTATTGATTTTACATACACACCACCCATCTGCTTAACTCAAACATATACTAAAATTTATACAGGTACATTAACAGGATGGAATTTTGGTGCAGGAGGAAGTGCAGGCGCTGTATCTCCAGTTTCAGCGACATATCCATATCCAGGTGTATTCCCCGTTACAGTAGTCGGTGTTGCATTAGGAACTTATCCTGATGGATCTCCTTGTAATAAAAATATCAGCAGAACTCGTAATGTTACGATTCCATTCGATCTCGATTTTGATTTCGATTATCAATGTAATGGTTCGAATGTGATGCAAGTTGTTTTCTCTAATACTTCGCAGTATCTTGGAGTAGCAACCGCTTATAATTGGACATGGTTTGATGTAACTTATTCCACAACAATTTTTACAGGTGCTTTCCCACCTCCGTTAACGTTAGCTCCCGGTTCGCATGTAATAAGCTTTAGCGCTTTTGATCCTGCAACAGGTGCTACATGTACCGTTACAAAAACAATTAATGTGCCTTTACCAATTGTGGCTTCGTTCACAGTTTCAAGTCCGTTATGTGTTGGCGCTCCAAATACATTTACCAATACTTCTGTTAGTCTTGCTAACCAAGCTTCCCTGTTGTTTAATAACGGTAATGGAGGTACGTCAACTTCTTCTCCAGCTAGTATTCCTTATGCTAACTCAGGTCCATTCATTGCATCTATTGCTGTAACGGATATCTTCGGTTGTACTTCTTCTATAAATCAAAACGTAACAGTTACTCCTGCCGGATCAGGTACGATCACGGTAGGTTCGCTTGCTTGTGATTCTGTTTCTCTTACTGCATCCGGTCCTGGACCTTTTACATGGAATGTAATTACTCCGCCTCCATTCCCCAATAATCCTGCTTATGTAAAAACAAGCGGCTTCTATAGCGTGACTGGAATTGGTGTGAATGGTTGTCCGTATACTTTCGGACCTGTTCAGGTAACAGTGAATAAATCACCAACAGTTGTCATAACTGGATTGACGAATTATTGTCAAGGCGAAGCTTTAAATATTAAAACTTCAGCTGCTGGTGTTACTTATGCTTGGCTTCGTTTACCTGGTACTCCCGTTGGAACGAATTCTCCTAATCTAAATATTATTGCTAGTGTTCCAGGAACATTCACATATCAAGTTACGGTTACTGCTGCAAATGGATGTACAGGTTCGGCAACGTATGTAGTTACGGTGGATCCTGTTCCATCTTCAGCAGCCATTGTAGTTACAGGTTCTCCTATTTTCTGTCAGGGTGATTCCGTGAAGCTTACGGTGAGTCCTCCAGGAGCAACTTATTTATGGTCGAAGTCTCCAGCTCCTCCATTAACGTCTCCTGCCAATACGTTACCTATTTTCTGGGCAACGCAAAGTGGAACGTATAGTGTCATTGTG
This sequence comes from Bacteroidota bacterium, assembly GCA_031411335.1. Lineage (GTDB taxonomy): Bacteria > Bacteroidota > Bacteroidia > AKYH767-A > OLB10 > JAJTFW01. Next base: position 4,395 of record JANOAX010000276.1, on the reverse strand, counting down.
CAAACGCCTAACGGTTGTGCCTATCCTTCAATCGCTCCTGTTGTGATTACAGTAAATCCTAAACCCATTGCAAATATTACAGGTGATACGGTTTTATGTGAAGGCGAAACATTAAGTTTATTAAGTACTCCGGTCGCAGGAGCAACGTATGCATGGACAGGTCCAGCCGCTACAGGAATTACAAATCCATTTGTGAAAGCAAATATGCAGCTAACAGATGCCGGACAGTATACTGTAATTGTTACCAATACATTTGGTTGTACGCAAGTGGATACGATTAATGTAATTGTGAATCCAGCTCCGGTTAACCCTTTTATAATTTCGAATCCGGGTGGTGTGTTATGTCAAGGACAAATATTTAATTTGAGTATAGTCGGACCGTTAGGTGCACCCATCGTTTATAATTGGAGTACAGGTCAGATGGGTACCAACATCAATGTGGTATTGCCAAACGACTATTGGGTGACTGCAACCAATCAATTTGGATGTAGTGCGCAGTCGAATATTATTACCGTTCATCCTCGTCCCGATTTAAGTTGTGTGCCGAGTGGATGCTATGAATTTTGTGATGAATGTGATTCGGTAACGATACCGGGTCCCGTTGGATTATTCTATTATGATTGGCAAATGTTAGTAGGGAATGTTTTTGTTCCATACACGAATTCACAAAACTTGAATGTGTATCCTCCAGGAGGAAAGTTCCGATTAATGGGATCGAACCAATGGGGTTGTGCCGATTCAAGTGATACATTAGATATTGATTTTAAAAGTTGTTGCCCAATTCCAGATACTACATTGTGTGTAGATACCTGTATTAATTTTGATAATAATACATTGATGGGTTGGCAGCCTTTTGCTGGCGCGCCTAATGTTGGTGTGGCTGTAACAAATGTTGGTTCGCAAGGTGGCCCAACAGATTATTTTGTGACAGGCTCTGATTTAGCAGGTCCTTCACAATTAGAAACTGGATATAATCTTCTGGGTAAATGGTGCTGTGGTCAATTCTGTTTCGATTATAAATTAATTGATGATGGAGTGGCCGGTTCCATAAATGCGAATCCTACGTTTAGAATTTTGAATGGTGCACTCGGATTTGTATTTACTTCGAGCACTACAGTAACGGAACTTTCTCCATGGCAAAATATTTGTGCGCCTATTACGGATTGTAATCCACCACCAACTTCTCCTCTAGGAACATGGGCTCCAATTGCAGGTACTGCTCTTACCGATTGGACAACGGTATTGTCAAATGTGACGAATGTGTTGTTTAGAGTTGATTATTCTGCAGCAGTAGGGGAGATATCAGGATTTGATAATGTTTGTATCAATTCAAATGTTCCTGATATCGATGCTGGCAATGATACAACCGTATGTGCAGGAACTTTTGTTCCATTGCATGTTGTGGGTTGCACAGGTATGCCAGAGTGGTATGCCATCTCTGGAGACACTTTAATTTTTGTGGGCAATGGTCCATTTATTGAAGTAAATCCAAATGTTTCAACATGCTATGTAGTGACGTGCTGTGGTATGGGTACATGTTGTTGTGATACCGATACCGTTTGTATAAATGTAAATCCGTTACCAATCTTACAATGGACTTCAGTTTATCCGGATGTTTGTCAAAATTCAGCGCCGATTGTTTTAGACTCATCACAAATACAGATTTTCATAAATGGAAATTGGGTGTCGATTAACACTGTTCCGGGAAGCGGATTCTTCAGTGGACCTGGTGTTGTAGGAAATGTATTTACTCCATCAATCATCGGACCTCATACTATTTGTTATACCTATACGGATAGTGTCGGATGTACTAATACAGTATGTAATACCATCAACGTTATCTTCTGTTGCGATACTACATTTAATATTTCTGCAGGAAACGATACTACAATTTGTCACGGCGGTGTTGCGATTCTAAATGTAACAGGATGTACAGGCCTTCCAATTTGGTATAAGATGTCAGTGGAAGGACCCATTGTTGTTGGACAAGGTCCTGTGGTAGATGTAACACCAACGCAGAGTACTTGTTACTTTGTGGTTTGTTGTGATCCGTTGTATCCTGCATGTTGCGATACCGATACAGTTTGTGTTTATGTAAATGAATTACCAATTCTGCAATGGAATACAAATTATCCAACTGTTTGTCAAAACTCAGCTCCGATTTATCTCGATTCAAATAATATACTTGTATATGTAAATAATATTTGGGTGCCTGTATCAAGTTTGGGTGGAAGCGGTGTCTTCTCCGGACCATTTGTCTCTGGAAATATTTTCACGCCATCTACTATTGGTACGCATACTATTTGTTATACATTTACAGATAGTGTAGGATGTACAAATACCGTTTGTAATACCATCAATGTCATTTTCTGTTGTGATACTACATTTAATATTTCTGCTGGAAACGATACTACAATTTGTCATGGCGGTGTTGCGATTCTGAATGTGAATGGATGTAATGGTCCTGCAATTTGGTATAAGATGTCTGTGGAAGGACCAATTGTAGTTGGTCAAGGTCCTGTTGTAGATGTTACACCAACTCAGAGTACTTGTTACTTTGTAATCTGTTGTGATCCTAATTATCCAACATGTTGCGATACGGATACGGTTTGCGTTTATGTAAATGAGTTGCCGATTCTGCAATGGAATACAACATATCCATCGGTTTGTCAAAACTCAGCACCAATCTACCTCGATTCAAATAACATCCTTGTCTATGTAAATAATACTTGGGTGCCTGTATCAAGTTTGGGCGGAAGTGGATCTTTCTCTGGACCATTTGTATCTGGAAATATATTCACTCCATCAACCATTGGTACGCATACTATTTGTTACACGTACACAGATAGTGTCGGATGCACGAATACAGTTTGTAATACCATCAATGTCATCTTCTGTTGTGATACTACTTTCCAAATTTCTGCTGGAAACGATACCACAATTTGTCATGGTGGTGTTGCGATTCTAAATGTAACAGGATGTACAGGTGTTCCAATTTGGTATAAGATGTCAGTGGAAGGGCCAATCGTAGTTGGTCAAGGACCTGTTGTAGATGTAACACCAACTCAGAGTACTTGCTACTTCGTGATTTGTTGTGATCCTAATTATCCTGCATGTTGCGATACAGACACCGTTTGTGTTTTTGTAAATGAGTTACCGATTCTGCAATGGAATACAAATTATCCATCCGTTTGTCAAAACTCAGCACCAATCTACCTCGATTCAAATAGCATTCTTGTCTATGTAAATAATACTTGGGTTCCTGTATCAAGTTTGGGCGGAAGTGGATCTTTCTCTGGACCATTTGTATCTGGAAATATATTCACTCCATCAACCATTGGTACGCATACTATTTGTTACACGTACACAGATAGTGTCGGATGTACGAATACAGTTTGTAATACCATCAATGTCATCTTCTGTTGTGATACTACATTTAATATTTCCGCTGGAAACGATACAACCATTTGTGCAGGCGGAGTTGCTATTCTTTCAGTGACGGGTTGTACCGGCACTCCAACTTGGTACATTCTAACTGGAGAAGGTCCAGTTCCTGTAATTCAAGGTCAAGTATTTGATGTGTTCCCTCAAGTGAGTACTTGTTACATGGTAGTTTGTTGTGATCCGTTGTATCCTGCATGTTGCGATACAGATACAGTTTGTGTGAATGTAAATCCACATCCAGTACTACAATGGAATACAAATTATCCATCGGTATGTCAAAACTCAGCTCCTATAGTTCTCGACTCATCACAAATTCAAGTGTATGTAAATAATAATTGGGTCTCTATAAGCTCACTTCCTGGATATGGATACTTCTCCGGTCCAGGTGTGGTGGGTAATGTGTTTACACCATCTACCATCGGCACACATACTATTTGTTACACGTATACCGATAGTGCGGGATGTTCTGCAATGGTTTGTAATTCCATCAATGTAATATTCTGTTGTGATACTACCTTCCAAATTTCTGCTGGGAACGATACAACAATTTGTGCTGGCGGTGTGGCGATACTTTCTGTAACGGGTTGTATTGGTACTCCTACTTGGTATCTATTAACTGGAGAAGGTCCAATACCTGTTGTTCAAGGTCAAATCTTTGATGTGTTCCCTCAAACATCTACTTGTTACATGGTGGTATGTTGTGATCCATTGTACCCTGCATGTTGCGATACCGATACAGTTTGTGTGAATGTAAGTCCGCAGCCTATATTAGCTTGGCCTAATATCTATACGGACATCTGCTCTAACGGTGGACCAATAACTCTAAATCTTTCTGATATTTATGTTAATATCAACAACACTTGGGTGATGGTTCCCGCTGCGGGCGGAACAGGTTCATTCTCCGGTCCTGGCATCTTCGGAAATACGTTTACGCCTCCCGGAATTGGTTCT
>JANOAX010000275.1:0-24995 GCA_031411335.1 Bacteroidota bacterium | reverse complement strand
ATCTAATAAAATCAAATCCACAAAAGAACATTGGGCATAATCTATTTGAAATAGTTACCAAATACTGTTTATATGACCAAAGAAATGATCGAACTAACTATGAACAAGAATTGGACATTATCTTTTAAGTTGACGCGTATGCCCGAAGGGGTCGTATGTTTTTGCGGCCTTTTTTTTTCAATCAACATGTGATGCCTTTGGCATCTTGATGATTCGCTTAATGACATTGGAGGAGAGGCTCAAACTCCACAATTATAAATCAGAACGGATTCTATTTCTAGAACCCGTTCTGATTTATTTTTCCCTAAAAAATATTTCCTAATAATCCATCTTTAATTTTGAATCATCACTTTTGCTGTGGATGAAACTCCATTTTCTTGAATTAGATTTACCAGATAAAATCCGTTAGAAAGTGTAGAAGGAAGTTGATAAACTACTTTACTTTTATCGGTTCCCTGATTCTTTACTTGCATTTGATCTATTGTTCTACCAAAACTGTCCATCAACACCAATTGAAAAGAGGAAGAAGCAGATTCATTCCACTCAATTGTTATTGAATTTCCCGATTGAGCTGGATTTGGGTAAAGTGAAACGGTCGTACTTTGTCTGATCTCTGAAATTCCCGTTGAAATGTTATTCCAATAACGCACCACAGCTAAATCATTCTGACTTCCGTTATTTGCTTTCCCTGCTAAAATGATTTTACCATCTGATTGCAGCGTGATGGCATTCGCTTCATCAAAATCATTCATGATGGGTGTTAATACTAATCCGAGATTCCCAAAGGTCGAATCTACCTGACCATTGGCATCGTAACGCATCAATAAGAAGTCGCGATCATCAAAAAAGAATCCGCCTGAAGTTCCGCCTACCAATATTTTTCCATCATTTTGAATGGCTACATCATACCCTACATCTTGAATATCGTTGTCGAATTGTACGATACCTGCATTTCCAAATGTAGGAACTACAACACCTGTGCTATCATACTTCACCATGATCATATCAAAAGTGAAATCTGGAAGCGTAGTGAATCCGCTAACCACAATTCCACCATCCGCACTTTGTTTCATGCCGAGTGCATCTTCAATGTATTCAACTGAAATGGGAGTGATGGTTAATCCTGCAGTTCCAAAAGTGGAATCAATGGTGCCATTTGGATTAAATCGAGTTACTAAAATGTCAAAATCAAATTGTCCGCTGAGGGTTAAGCCTTGATCGAAATGTCCACTCGCTACAATTTTTCCATCTGCCTGAATGAAAACATTGCTTAGTTTGTTATCAATTTCTGTTACTGAAATGATTGCAATTCCCGATGTACCGAATGTAGAGTCTAAACTTCCATCTTGATTCAATCGAACTAATGAAGGCATATTGTGTCCGCCAGCATCTAATGTGGATCCCGATAAAACAATTTTTCCATCAGCTTGTAATGCCATACCATATGCAAATTCATCTGCAGCAAAAAAACGAGGCGTTGCAAATCCATTTACACCAAAAGTTGAATCCAAACTTCCATCACCATTTAATTGGATGCATACCATCGAAAATATAAAGTTAGGATCAGCCGCAGCACCTGCGATCAATATTTTTCCATTGTCTTTGATGATGACTTCATAAGCATATGATTCATTAAAATTGGGAATAATGACAATGCCACTATCATTAAATGTAGTATCGAATGCTCCATTAGGCAGCATACGTATTGCCAGCAATTTCCCCGAAAAGGATGGATTTATGGCAGTTCCTACGGTCACTATTTTCTGATCGGAAGATTGTACTTTTACATCCGTTAGGTTCTCATGAAACCCAAAATCGTAAATTACTTTTCCATTTCCATTGAAAGAAGAATCCACCATCCCTGGAAATTGAGCCGAAGCGTTGATAGCAAAAACAAAAATAAGCCCGAGGGCTAACCAGTAAATTTTTTTCATATTATATATTTTTTTGCAAAAATAGGGAAGTCGCCCATGAACTTTTAGACGGGGACGTACAGGTGCAAGAAGTTGGAAGTATAGAAGACAAGTTGATTTTACTGTGTGACACCATTTTGATTGAATTTAACTCGCTCAAATTTGGTTTTAATTGATATTTACGGTTCAATTTTACAGATCTTTGATATTCAGTTAATTGAAGACAACACCGAATGTTGGTAATTCCATCATCAAATACCCTAAAATCGGTCTTCAATTTTTACTTTTGTACCAGTCAATAAAATCTGAAAAAATGAAAAAATTAGTATTGTTTGGATCAATCATCATCGTCTTATCTTCTTGCGGGACAAAATCGAATGAAGAAAAAGCAAATCCAGAGATTGATTCTACTGTGATTGCTGCAAAATTTGGTACTGACATCGAAGAGGCTGGAGCTATTTCAATGGATTCTCTAGTGGCCATGGTTAATGCAGGAGCAACAACCGTTGAGAATGTTAAAGTAGAAGGAAAAATTAATTCGGCTTGTCAAACCAAAGGATGTTGGATGACCGTTGACAAAAGCGACGGTTCTACCATGCGTGTGAGTTTTAAGGATTATGGATTTTTTGTTCCCAAAGATTGTGCAGGAAAATCGGCGGTGATGATGGGTCGCGCTTTTGTAGATACTACATCCGTTGCAGATCTTCGTCACTTTGCTAAAGACGATGGTAAATCAAAAGAGGAAATTGAAAAAATTACTGAGCCTGAATACGCATTGTCGTTTGAGGCAGATGGTGTTATCATCAAGTAAAATAATTTAAAATAATGGAACCCATCTCGAAGGAGATGGGTTCTCTATTGAAAAATGGGAAACGAAAGAGTAGAATGGATTGAATGTCCACGTGACGCCATGCAAGGCCTCTCGTGGTTTATTCCTACTGCTCAAAAAATTGCATACATCAATACACTTTTAGGAGTGGGATACGATGTAATCGATTTCGGAAGTTTCGTTTCTCCTAAAGCAATTCCACAATTGCGAGATACTGCAGAAGTATTAAGTCAATTGGAATTGAATGATCGAACAAAATTATTAGCCATTGTAGCCAATGTGAGAGGAGCAGAGGATGCTTGTGAGTTTAATGAGATATCCTATCTCGGATTTCCATTTTCCATCTCCGAAACCTTCCAACAAAGAAATACAAACAGTAGTATTGATGAATCTTTGCAATCCGTAGAGATCATCCAAAATTTATGCTTAAGGCATCACAAAGAATTAGTGGTGTACATGAGCATGGCTTTTGGAAATCCATATGGAGATGCATGGAACGAAGACATTGCCGTGAAGTGGACCAAACAAATTGCATCGCTGGGTGTAAAAACGATTGCGATGTCGGATACAGTCGGACTCGCTCAAGCTGCTGATGTAAAAAAAATATTTGATGCCGTGATCCCATCTTTACCCCAAGTAAAAATTGGAGCACATCTGCATGCCAGTGCCGACAATTGGAAATCGAAGGTGACCGCTGCTTGGGAGAGTGGTTGTCGACGTTTCGACTCTGCCATGAAAGGGTATGGAGGATGTCCCATGGCAGAAGATGTACTGGTAGGAAACCTTGCCTCAGAGAACCTCTATCAGTTCCTAAATGAAAGGAATGTGAAGAGTTCTATTGATTCGTCCCAATTCGCACACGCACTCATGATGGCTTCCGCTGTTTTTCAAGAGCCACTAGCAACATAAATTGTATACTTTCGTTTAAACATGATGAATATTTCCCAGCTAAAACAGAATACATTGAATAGATCCCTAAAGTATGTCCGCATCTGGACCATTGCCCTTATTGCCGTATTATTTGCGAGTAGCTCTAATGCTCAACGTCCTGGCTATCTTGAATTGCTCGGAAATGTTCAACAAGATGGTAAAGGATTAGAAGGTGCCGAAATTAAAGTGATGAAAGGCTCAGAGAATTCTGACAACTTGTTGAGCTCTGCTGGAGGTAAATTTATTTTCAACCTCGATCTTGGTCATTTGTATACCATCATCTTTTCAAAGAATGGTACCATTACAAAATCAGTTTTAGTGGATACGAAAGTTCCCGAGAGCTATGAAACTCAAATTTTCAGTTTTAAATTTAAGATTGATTTGTTCAAAGCACCAGAAGGTGTAGAACAACCTAAAGAAGCAGCTCCTCCTGTAACTAAATTAGGCTATAGCGATGCATACGAAGATTTTGACTACGATCCTGAATATTCAAAGTCGAGAAAAGCGGAGATGGATGTGGTGAAGGAAAAGATGGCTTCGGAAGTGGTGAAGCAGGAAGCATTGAGAGCTAAAGCAGAAGAAAAAGCGCGTCAAGATTCCATCGCTCAAGCAAAGAAAGAAGAGCTTGCTGCTGATAAAGCACGTCGCGATTCGTTAGATAAAGTAAAAGAACAACAAAGAATTGAAGCAGCGAAGTTAGCCGCTATTGAGAAGGAGAAAAACGATTCTATTGAAAAGGAAAAAGCGAAACAAGAAGCGGCATCGGCTGCTCAATTGGCAAAAGAAAAAGCAAGTCAGGATAGTTTAGTAGCCGTTGAAAAAGTCCGATTGCAAGCCGAAGCAGCAGAGAAAGCTCGATTGCAAGCAGAGAAAGATTCATTAGCTCGAATCGAAGAAAAAGCAAAACAAGATTCCATTTTGTTAGCGAAAGAAAAAGAAAAACAAGAAGCCCTTGCTCGTAGTAAAGCAGAGCAAGATTCCATCAATAAAGCACGTGAAGAAGCAAAAATTGCTGAAGCCGCTCGTAAAGTGCGTGAGAAAGAAGTTGCCGATTCTATCAATATAGAAAAAGAAAAAGCTAGAATTGCAGCATTGGAATTAGCAGCTGCAGAAAAAGTAAAGCAAGATAGTTTAGCGAAAGTTGAAAAGGAACGTGTGGCAGCTGAATTAGCGGAGAAAGCACGATTGAAAGCTGAACAAGATGCACTTGCGCAAGCCCAAGAAAAGCAAAAACAAGAGGAATTAAAAGCACAGAAAGAACGTGAACGTTTGGAAGCTGAAGTGGCTGCCAAAGCGGAAAAAGATAGTTTAGCAAAAGCCGCAGAGCAAGCCCGACTTGCCGAAATTGAACGTAAAGCACAAGAGAAAGCAGCAGCTGATGCATTAGCGAAAGAACAAGAGAAAGCGAAAGCAGAGGAAGCAGCAAGACTAGCAAAAGAGAAAGCAGAAAAAGCTGCAGAAGCGGATGCATTTGCAAAAGCACAAGAGAAAGCGAAAGCAGAAGAAGCAGCTCGATTAGCAAAAGAGAAAGCAGATAAGGCAGCTGAAGTTGCCGCAGCAGAAGCCGCTCGTCAAAAAGCAATTACAGAAGCACAAGATAAAGCGCGTCAAGAAGAGTTGGCAAAAATTGCGCGTGATCGTGCAGTACAGGATTCATTGGCATTAGTTCGTACGAAATTTAAGCAAGACTCTATTGCGGATGCAAAAGAGAAAGCGTATCAGTTAGAGTTAGCGCGTCAAGAAAAACTTAAAATAGAAAAAGATTCTTTAGCGAAAGCGCAAAAGGAGCAAGAAGCAGAATCTCTTCGTTTGGCTGCTGAAATGAAAAAGAAACAAGAGGAAGATGCAGCGAAGAAACGTAATGATGATATAGAAGCACAGAAAAAGGCTTTGGCTGCAGCTGGTAAAGCAGATCCAAAGAAAGGGGTAAAAGACATCAACGATTACAAAATCGATTTTGATAAGGAATTTGTGGTGGAAGGAATTACTCAAGATACCATCGTAGAGGCGAATCGGACCGTATTCCGCACCATCGTGAAATCGAATGCTGAAAAAGCAACGTACTTAAAAGTGTTGTATAGCTATGGAGGATCTTTCTATTTTAAGAATGGACAAAGTATGACTGAGAATACGTATTTTATGCAGATTGATGCGCATAAGAAAGCACTGAATAAGTAATTCAGAATTAAGAATTCAGAATTAAGAATTGGGATTTGATTGCTGTAATGAAAATGAGAATTCGGCAATTTTCCTTTACTTGATTTCGAAATATTATTCATCTTTCTGATTAAAAAATACATCATGAACCGTTGGCTACTTTCTAGATTGAGATTAAAAAATAATTCTGAATTCTTAATTCTTAATTCTTAATTAAGTCTATTTGATGGTTGTATATTGAATATTAGAATAAATAGTATTAAAGGAAAAAAAATGTTACTCGTCGCAGATTCAGGTTCTACAAAAGCAGATTGGTTGCTTTTTGATGGTGAAAAGATTAAAGGTCCTATACATACAATGGGTTTTAATCCGTTTTTTCACTCGAGTGAATTTGTGTTGGAGAGTTTGATGAAATCGGAGGAGATGTTAGCTGTTCGTGATCAAATTACGAATGTAAAATTTTTTGGTGCAGGATGTTCAAGTGATGATCGCAATGAAATTATTGCGTCTGGACTTCGAAACTTTTTTACGAAGGCAGATGTGATGGTTGAACACGATTTGTTAGCTTGTGCGGTGGCTACGTGCGGAAATACAAAAGGCATTGCCTGCATCATCGGCACAGGAAGTAACTCTTGTTATTTTGATGGGACCGAGGTGCACGAAAGAAACTATGGCTTAGGCTATATTTTGGGCGACGAAGGAAGTGGATCGTATTTTGGAAAAAAATTATTGACTTACTATTTGTACGAACGTCTTCCAGCCGATTTACAAAAGGATTTTAAGGAGACTTATCAGCTCAGTAAAAATGATATCATCGATAAAGTGTATAAAGAACCTAATCCCAATGTGTGGTTAGCTTCCTTTTCACGCTTTTTAACAAAACATCAAGAGCATCCCTACATCAAGGAAATGATTTTACAAGGCATGCGCGATTTTTGTAATTTGTATGTCTGCGATTTCCCTACTTACAAGACCGAAAAAGTACATTTTGTGGGATCCGTAGCATTTATTTTTTCTGCCGAATTACATCAAGTAGCTGCTGAATTAGGATTCACGATTGGTAAAATCATTAAGCAACCCATCGATGATCTGATGCAATATTTTGTTGCACTCGAAAAACAGAAATAATATTATTTTATTTTAATTTAACGCCTTCACCCACAAACGGTGTTGCATTGCCACCGTTACGAATGATGTCGCGAATGATGGTGGACGATACCGGGGAGTATTGTGGCGATGCTAACATGAATGTTGTTTCAATGCCGTTATCTAAGTAGTGATTCATCTGTGCAATCGCTCTCTCAAATTCGAAATCGGCAGAGGTACGTAATCCTCTTAAAATAAATCGAGCTTGAATTTTCCTGCAAAAATCGATGGTCAAACCGCTGTATGATAATACCTCAACCTGGTCATATTCGTTAAAACTATCTTTGATCCATTGCACGCGATCTTGCAATGGAAACATGTATTTCTTAGAGGTGTTTTCGCCTACACCAATTATAATTTTGTCAAATAAATTTAAGGAGCGTGTAATAACATCAACATGTCCAATGGTGATGGGATCAAAACTGCCCGGGAAGAGTGCGATTTTTGACATAGTTTTTATTTTATTCGGTGGAGATGGATTCAACAGTGGTTGGAGACGCTATAGGTTGGAAAAATGAAAAGCTAACATTCCCGTATTTACGAGTATCTACATACCCTTCAATAGCTACTAAACTGTTTTTGCTGGCATGTTCAATGATGAGCACACCGCCTTTGTTTAAGAGATCTCCGTTGGATACGATGCTACATAATTCCTCAGCAGGCGTTTCTTCAAAGGGCGCATCGGCTAGGATGATATCGAATTTTCCAGGTTGATTTCGTAACCATTTCAAAGCATCCGATTGAATGGCTTTGGCACTTCTGCTGGGATCGAGTTGCTCAAAACTTTGTTTGATGAATCGAATGCAAGCAGGATCTTTGTCGATGGCCATAACGTTGGTGCAACCCCGCGAAATGAATTCGTAGCTCAAACTTCCGGTGCCAGCATATAAATCAACTACGGCTAATTTTTTTAAATTGAATCGATGCGCGAGAATATTGAACAATCCCGATTTAGCATAATCCGTCGTAGGACGCACCACCAAATCTTTAGGCACATTTAATTGTTTACCACGATGGGTTCCGCTTATGATACGCACAGTTCTTGAATAAATAAAGGATAATACTGTTGAGATGAATATCTTTCGATGCCGTAGCTATAAGTCACTCCATTGGGTTTTTCTCCCATCGTAATATTTCGAATGTATTTACGAGCAAGCATCCAGTGACTCGAGATCTTTTCTATCTCTCCATAGCAGCGAACCGCTACTTGATCTGGATTGAGTTGCAACTGCTCCATGGTGAAGAGGAGGTAGTACATGATGTCTTCACTCGAGTGAAAACGATAGCTGTTGTATAACTTCAAATCACTGCCATGTGTAATCACCACATCAAAATATTGATTGCGAATTAAAACAGAAACCGTGGCTTCCGATTTCAATTTGTTGAGTCGAATTTGACTTTCAATAAAAGCACTTCCGGCATGAAAGAGCGATGCATTTTTAAAACGATTCCCCGTCTCCTCTAATAATGCTGCTGGAACTCCATAAATGATATGTGCATTCGCCGAGGAAATTGCATCGGCATACACATCTTGATCTTTACCTACATTACAGGTAAGTCCAAGAATTTCTTTGAGATGGTTTTTGGAGAAAAGGGGATTAGGAACCAAGCTCTGTTGTTGCGAATAAACCGACAATACTATTTTATCAGGATTCAATTCTTTCAAAATCTCATCTTCCTCCAAAATGCGATTAAAGAAACCAGGTGTATAATCTTCTTCTGAATCCTGATCGTTCACCATTTGATAATCTCTCAAAACCACTGCCTTTTGTCGATCTTGATCAATCACTCCATAAAAAAATCGACCTTTTTCCGCTACCATCAATAACAATGCGTTTTTCACCATGCCTTGAGAATAGCTTTCATCGGTCACCTGATTTTTCAGATTGATGCCTATTTCACTTTGAACCATAGGGCAAAAATAACGAATCTTACTCTTATCGGCTATGATTATTGACTCCGATAAATTGTGAGGTGGCATACCACAAAAACCTATCTTATCTACTTATAATCATTAACTTAAGAAAACTATCGAGCTTCAAGCCTAAATTTCCGATCTTCACCCAAAGAATCTTTCACGTGACTTTGCAAGAACGCAGCCTACAGGTTAAAACAAGAATTCATGAATATTTGAAGTTTCCACCCACACCTGGACAGGAAAATTTTATTCATCAATTCTCCCATTTTGCTTCTATGGAAGAACCCGGACTCTTTCTTTTGAAGGGTTATGCTGGAACTGGAAAAACTACCATGATGGCTGCATTAACATCGGCTTACAAGAACATAGTTTTATTAGCACCCACGGGAAGAGCCGCGAAAGTACTTTCATTTTATACGGGCAAACCTGCGTTCACCATTCATAAGCATTTGTATGTTCCATCGCTCACCAGCGATGGACGCATGATGTTGCGATTGATGGATAATACGTACAAAAAAACATTGTTCATTGTTGACGAGGCGTCCATGATTCCCGATGCAGCGATTGATGATAGTTCAAGTCCGTTTCCGGGTGTAAACCTTTTGCACGATTTAATTCAATACGTGTATAGCAGTCCAAGTTGTCGATTGATGTTAGTAGGCGATGATGCGCAGCTGCCTCCTGTACATTTTGATAAGAGTCCGGCATTAGATCCTGAGCATCTTCGTTACAAATACAGAAAGAAAGTGTACACTGCCGAGTTAAAAGAAGTGGTGCGACAACAACAGCAAAGCGAAATCCTAACTAACGCTACGGATATACGAAATTTGATTACGGAAGAGCAAGCTCAGGGTGCAGGAGAGGAGGGAAGTCTGAAAATTAAGTTGAAAGGAGATGTGGCGCAAGTGAATCCGCGAGACTTACCTGAGTTATTACATTCCCTATTCAAAGACTACGGACAAGATCAAGTGATGGTAGTAACACGTTCCAATAAAGCCGCTATTCAGTACAACAAATTAATTCGCTTTCAAACCTTGTGGATGGAAGATGAAATAGGAGGGGGCGATAGTTTGATGGTCGTAAAAAATAATTATACGAGTCTGCCTGCTGACCATCCTGCGGGATTCATTGCCAATGGAGATGTTTTAGAAGTATTAAAAGTATTTCGTTTCGAGGAGCGCTATGGATTTCGATTTGCGATGGCGAGTCTGCGCTTACCCGACTATCCTGACGAACCTGTTTTTGAAGCCATGATACTTCTCGATACCTTAGCGAGTGAAGCTCCCGCACTCTCTACCATCGATCAGAAAAAACTTTTTGATTCCTTGCACGAGTACTACGAAGGTGACGAACCCGAAAAACGTAAACGCAATGCTTTAATAAAAGTAGATCCGCATTACAATGCACTCCAAGTAAAATTCTCCTACGCCATCACCTGCCACAAAGCCCAAGGCGGACAATGGCCCGTTGTTTTTGTAGACCAAGGCTACCTCACCGATGAAATGCTGGGTGTTGAATATTATCGCTGGCTCTATACTGCTTTTACACGCGCTTCGTCGAAATTATATTTACTCAATTTTAGTGAGAAGTTCTTAGAGGAGTAAATAATCTATAGATACATCAAGATTTGATGGAACACTGATTTATTATGATGATCATGATTTTTTACGATTCCCCCCTCGCGCCCCTTGCGCATCCCTTGCGTCCCCGCGGTTAAATGGCTTCTCTATCTTATTGCAGCACTCTTCTCCACCCGCTCACAACAAGCAACCGGATTTTCTTTCAACATCACCCCACGTTGTATTAAAAATAACGCCAAAACAATCGCTACCACCGGACTAATTTTTTGCACCCAATTCCTTGCTTTAATACTGATAAAACTTCCCGACAAGGATAGCACTAGCATCATCGGTATGGTTCCTAATCCAAATAAAGCCATATAACTCATACCTTCTAAAACACCATGACTGCTTGCAGCACCGGCCAAGGCTAAATACACAAATCCACAAGGCAAAAAACCATTCAGTACGCCAATAAAATAAAGTGAGGTGAACGACTTTTTTTGCATAAAACTACCCAACGATTTTTTGAGCAAAGCAGTAAATTTATAAATGCGATGATTGATTTTAGTTTGTACAGCTTGTGTATTAAACAAAACAAAAAGTATGATGATGATTCCACTCAAAATACTAATATCACTTTGCCATCCATTGATGCTAAGTGAATGTCCGAATAATCCTGCAAGTGCGCCGAAAATAGAGTAGGTAGTTACTCTTCCTACATTGTAAAGCATGCGAGAAACAAAGAGTGAAGTCATTTGCTGATCGCGGTTGGGCAAAGACATGGCAATGGGTCCACACATGCCTGCACAGTGAAAGCTTCCAAAAAAGCCAATGGTTAACGCCGACCAAAGAAATAAATCCATTATTGAATGATGATTTTTTCTTCTTGATAATATGGGGTATCATTCGTACTCCAACTTGATTTTACTCTCCATAAACCTTTCGAAAGTTTATCGGTTGGAATATTTTGAACTCCGTCTGCAATATCTATCGGAATTTTAAAATCGAGTTTAGAGTTATCCGGACGAAAGAGAACAATTTCTCCAGTTGTATTATTTGGAGTACTGTTTTCTGGAAAGATAATTTGAATAATGCTATGCTCAGGAGCATAAACAACCGCTAGTTTAACATCCAACTTTTCGCTGTTGTTAAGTCGATCAATCTTATCCTGAAACTTTAATTCCTGTGCGTAGTAGTCGGTGCTGACTAAATCAACACTTTGTTGCGTGCATTTATATACTAAAAAGAGCATACCGCCAACAAATGCAGTGTAGAGTAATATTATTCTAAGTCCCCAGTTCATCGTTTTTATGGTGTTGGTCCAATGAAGTTTGATTCTTCTTCACCGAGTATTTTTCCTTGTGAGAGCACTTGTATTTTAATCTTTGTTTTTGATTTTACTATCTCTTTTTGATCTAAGATCACAAAGAATTCGCCTTCGGCAATATCTTGTTCTTTTAATTCGGTAAAGTTCTTTCCTACCCACTGAATCGTTCCTTTTGGCTCTATAATTTTTATTTCGATGGGTAATTTATTGAATGTTTTGTTCACTACTTTTATATTGTAAAGGTTACTCACTTTCTGATTGGGTAACTCTTGATAGAGCATGCCGGGTGTTCTCAATATAGTTGCTTCCACATCTGTTCGCAATGCCAGCAAAGTAATTAACGCACTCAACAGAATAAAGAGCAACACCGAATAGCCAATGATGCGTGTGGTTACTTTAAATTTAATTCTCTTTGCAATAGCATTTTCGCTGGTGTATCGAATGAGTCCGCGTGGCAATTTAACTTTGTCCATAATAGAATCACAAGCGTCAATACAAGCGGTGCAGTTTACACACTCCAATTGGGTTCCGTTTCTGATATCAATTCCCGTAGGACAAACTTGCACACACTGATGACAATCGATGCAATCACCAGCCGTTCGTTCTTGTCCTTTGTGCAGTTTTTCACGAGGTTCACCCCGATTGTAGTCATACGCAATAACGACCGAATTTTTATCCAACAACACACCTTGTAAACGACCATAAGGACAAACTACAATGCATGCTTGCTCTCTGAACTTAGTGTACACTCCATAAAAAACTAAAGTGAAGATGGATAAGCTAATGAGTCCACCCAAATGTTGGGAAGGACCTTCACTAATTATTTCGAATAACTTATCTACCCCAATGAGATATGCCAGAAAAGTATTGGCAATAATAAATGAGATGATAAAGAAAATACTATTCTTCAAAAATTTCTTTCTAAACTTAATGGGATTTGGCGACTCTGCATTCAATGCTTTTTGCTGCATATAATCGCCTTCTATTAAGTATTCAATTTTTCGGAATACCATCTCCATAAAAATAGTTTGTGGACAAGCCCATCCACACCAGATACGGCCAAAGAGCGCAGTAAATAATATGATGAATACAATAAATGTTAGCATGGCTAACACAAACAGATGGAAGTCTTGTGGCCAAAATGCAATTCCAAATAATATAAATTTACGCTCCAGAATATTAAAAAGCATTAAAGAATGTCCGTTAATTTTCATAAACGGACCACTAAAAAGTAAAATCAAAAAGAAAATACTTACCGCAGTACGCTTATTATAAAATTCACCCTTTGGCTTTTTCGGATAGATCCAATTGCGTTTTCCATCCTCAGAAATCGTCGCCACGGTATCGCGAAAACTTCCTTTAGGATCGGGAAGGGTAGGAGCTATAGGAG
Organism: Bacteroidota bacterium; assembly: GCA_031411335.1. GTDB lineage: Bacteria > Bacteroidota > Bacteroidia > AKYH767-A > OLB10 > JAJTFW01. The sequence goes on along the minus strand of JANOAX010000275.1, from coordinate 11,823 downwards.
TAGGATCTGACAAGTTTTATTGGTTTACAATGATGGTGCTATCGACACTTATACTATCTGTTGGTTGTGCATTTACTATTTCTTCATCATACTTTTCTCCTTGTGGTTCTTTTCCTCCTGCGGGATTACTTCCATACTTAGTTAAGATAAAACTTGCTACTTGTTGAATTTGCTTTGGCGTCAATTGCGATTTCCAAGAGATCATTCCTTTCACTGGAACACCATCTGTAATTACTTTAAAAACATTCTTGATACCACCTCCATGAATCCAGAAATCATCAGTTAAATTAGGTCCCACACTTCCGCCTAATTCAGCACCATGACAAGCTATGCAGTTTTTATCATAAATTCCTTTTCCAGCACCTAATGCTTCCGGAGTATTTAATGCGATGATTGTTTCAGCAGATACAAAATCTTTCATTTTTAATTCTCGAGCTTTCGCTAGATCAGCCGCTTCTTGCATGGCAATATTATATTCTTCTGTTTGCAACGGACCTGTTCTGAAAAGATGGTAATGTGCTAAATAAACAAATGAAAAAATGATAGTTGCATAAAATCCCCAAATCCACCAAGGTGGTAAATTATTATCCAATTCTTGAATACCATCGTAATTGTGATCCAACATGATGTCGGCTTCCTTTTCAACGGGAACTGCTTTTGTCAATACAGCTCTGTCGAAGCGTGTCCAAAAACTAGGAGCATGCAATACTTCTTCAAATGCCTTTTCCTTCTTGAGTTCTAAAGCTTTTCTTTTTTCAGGTGAAAGCATACCATACGATAATTTCCTTAAACTTTTAGTTAAAGAAATAATGGCAATGAACATGATGAGAAATAAAAAGCTCAGCAGATACAGTTCCGATTGAAAAAATAATTCCGGAACTTTTGCAGACGTTGGAGTAGGCGTAACTCCACCTTGTCCAAAGGAAGTAAGATAGGATGCCGCTAGAAGGAATCCAGAGAGAAGTATTTTATTAAATCTATTTTTCATAGATGACTTTTTAATCGTTGTTAAGTTCTGAGTTTTCTAAAGGAATTCGACTTGCTTTTTCAATATGTTCTTTGTCCATCTTTATCAAATAGGCAATTAGAACAGTAAAGAATGCAAAGAATACGATTAAAGAGAATATAGGATAGATGCTGACGCCGGCTATACTTTCAAGGTTATTTCTAAACATATCGTTTCGTTTTATTCTGTTTTAGATGCTTTGATATCAGTTCCCAATCGTTGCAAGTACGCGATGATCGCGATGAGTTCTTTGTTGGAATCGATGCTCACTTTATTTTTCTTGAGATCGTCTGCTATGCTTTTTGCTTGCTTGGTAAGATCATCGTTTGCTTTTACATCATATCCTTCAGGATAAGGAACACCTAAAGTTTGCATGGCTCGAATTTTAGCTGGCGTACTACTAATATCCAAATCATTTTCAGCCATGAATGCGTAGGATGGCATGATGGAACCAGGCGACATAATGGTAGGATCAATCATATGATGGTAATGCCAAACATTGGGATATTTTCCTCCTTGACGATGTAAATCCGGACCAGTTCGCTTCGATCCCCATTGGAAAGGATGATCGTAAACAAATTCACCAGCTTTCGAATATTCACCATAACGCTCCGTTTCAGAACGGAAAGGTCGCACCATCTGTGAGTGACAAGTGTAACAGCCTTCACGGACATAAATATCTCTTCCTTGTAACTCTAAAGGTGTATAGGGTTTCACACTTGCAATGGTGGGTATATTGGATTGCACCAAGAACGTGGGAATAAATTCGACAACACCACCAATCAAAATGACCACAGCACTTAAAATAATCATTTGTACTGGACGACGTTCAATCCAACGATGCCAGTGACCTGCATGCTCTTTCTCATTTTTCTCTAATGCTGGAGCTTCCGCAGCTTCTTCTGCATTCAATGTTCCTTGCTTCATCGTCTTCACTAAATTATACGCCATGGTGATGGCACCAGTCAGAAACATCAATCCGCCTAATGCACGAAGTTTATACATCGGCATAATCTGTGTAACGGTTTCGAGGAAATTCGGATATTTTAAAATTCCATCTGCAGTAAATTCTTTCCACATTAAACTCTGTGCAAAGCCTGCCCAATACATCGGTACCGCATAGAATAAAATCCCAAGCGTGGCAATCCAAAAATGGAAGGAAGCTAATTTAGCAGAGTATAAATTGGTTTTGTAAAGTCGAGGTATTAACCAATACAAGATACCAAAGGTTAACATACCATTCCATCCCATTCCACCAATGTGAACGTGAGCAATGGTCCAATCTGTAAAGTGACTAATAGCATTTACACTTTTCAACGATAACATCGGACCTTCAAATGTCGACATACCGTAAGCGGTAATCGCGACCACCATAAATTTCAATACCACATCTTCACGAACACGATCCCATGCACCACGTAGTGTTAACAGACCATTGATCATTCCACCCCAGGAAGGAGCTAAGAGCATAATGGAAAATACAGTTCCTAAAGATTGCGCCCAATCAGGTAATGATGAATATAAAAGATGATGAGGACCCGCCCATATGTATAAAAATATTAGTGCCCAAAAGTGAATGATAGATAATCGATACGAATACACAGGACGATTTGCAGCTTTCGGAACGAAGTAATACATCAATCCTAAGTAGGGTGTTGTTAAGAAAAAGGCAACCGCATTATGTCCGTACCACCACTGCACTAACGCATCTTGAACCCCAGCATAAGCGGAATAACTTTTTAAAATGCTAACTGGAATTTCAATAGAGTTTACAATATGTAATACGGCAACTGTAACCACAGTAGCAATATAAAACCAAATGGCCACATACATGTGTCGCTCTCTTCGTTTGATAATCGTTCCAAACATATTGATAGCAAATGCAACCCAAACAATAGCGATAAGAATATCGATGGGCCATTCAAGTTCTGCATACTCTTTTCCAGTGGTATGTCCAGTAAGCAACGTAACTGCAGCTAAAACGATGATCGATTGCCATCCCCAAAAATGGAATTTACTCAATGCATCACTATACATCCGTGCTTTGCACAAACGTTGCAAGGAATAATACAATCCCATAAAAATTCCATTCCCTACAAATGCAAAGATGATCGCATTAGTATGTACCGGCCGAATACGACCAAAAGTCAGGTATTGGCCAATGTTCAGGTTGGGAAACGGAATTTGTAGAGCTATGATAAGCCCCAGTAACATACCAACAAGCCCCCAAATAATGGTAGCTAATGCAAAGTTTTTAACGATGCGGTTGTCGTAGCTAAATTTTTCAATCGTCATACAGCGTCTGTATTTTTAGAATTAGGTTGTTCTTTTGGGGTTACTATTTCTTCGTCAAATAATATTCGTATTGCTGGTGAAACATCATCATCATATTGTCCCGTCTTCACCGACCATAAAAAACCCACGAGGAAACTTCCTGCAACCAATAAACTAAATGCTATTAATATTAAGATCACACTCATGATGCGCAAAAATAGTTTTGATGACTATGAATTCGAATGACAATCCTTATAATTTCGAATGACAATAATCAGGCTCTCATTTTTGTTAAACCCAAACTTCTTGCTTTGATACTACTTGCGAGCACGGTGTAAACCACTAAGCTGCTTGTACTAATTGGCATCAGGATAGCGGCAATGATGGGAGATAAAGTGCCTTGAACAGCAAACCAAAGTCCGACTAAATTGTAAAATATAGAAATGATAAAACTTATCATGATGATGCGATGTCCTGATTTTGCAAAGCGAAGTAGGTTCCCAATTTGTCCAAAATTCTTGGATAGGATGATGCCATCACTTCCGGGTGTAAAGTTGTTGATGTCTTCGGCAATGGCTAAACCTACATCACTTTGCAGAAGTGCTCCTGCATCGTTGAGTCCATCACCAACCATCATTACTTTTATTCCCTGTGATTGCAATTCTTTAATACTATTTAATTTATCGATAGGCTTTTGTTCAAATTGAATTCCTTCTTTTTGCTCCAAGAGCTCTTCTAAGTGCGATTGTTCAAAGTTATAATCACCACTCAAAACGGAAATTTTATATCCTTCCTTCTTCATTGCGTGCAATAGGGAAGAGGTGGATTGTCTATACGAAGTTTTAAAATAAAAGTACCCCAATAATTTTCCATCAATACTCACACCTACTTCAGATGCCTTTACATTTTCATTTTGTGCTTCGGCAACATGTATGAAACTTCTTGATCCCAATTGAACAAATCTTCCATGTATACAACCTTCGATTCCTTTTCCGTTTATTTCTTTAAGATGGGTAGTAGGCAATTTATTATTTGAGGAAGAAAGATTGTTGGCTATCATCCAACTAAGAGGATGGGAGGATGCGTGGGCTATAGAAGCGATGAATTGTTTCTGTATATCGGTAAGCTCAATTCCAAAATATTCTACTTTATAGTTTCCTGTAGATGTTAGCGTACCGGTTTTATCAAAAACAATAGAATCAATATTTGATAAACGTTCCAAGACCTTTGTGTTCTTTAGGTAGATTCCTCTCTTTCCTAAGATGCGAATCATATTACCAAATGTAAAAGGTGCCGATAACGCCAATGCACAAGCACATGCAATCACCAACACAGAAGTGAAGGCTAACATGGCTCTAGAAGGATCTGTCGGATACCAGAAGAGTAGGGCCCCAACGGCAATACTCATGGTTACTATTACAAACCATTTGCTGATGCTTTCGGTGAGATGGGCGTATTTACTCTTCGTTTCACTTTTGCCTGAACTTTGATTCCAGAGCTTGGTGATATAACTGTGCGAAACATCCTTTTGAACAAGTACTTCGACAGGTTTTCCAATTAATCGGGCACCAGCAAAAATTCGTTCGCCATACTGACAAGTAACCTCTCGAGATTCACCAGTTACAAAACTATAATCAACTTGAGCGTGCTTACTCACTAATAATACATCGGCCGGAATAATTTCTTGATTTCGGATGAATAACCGATCGTTGGGTTTGATATCGTGAACAGATACAACATCTTCTTCGGTACCCTTTAACCTACTCACGGCAATGGGAAAGTATGATTTATAGTCGCGTTCGAAGCTAAGCCATTCATATGTTTTGCTTTGGAAATTTCTTCCAATAAGCATGAAAAAAACTAAGCCTGTCATACTATCGAAATAGCCAGGACCAGTATCAGATACCACTTCATAAATACTTCTTGAAAACATGGCCACAATTCCAATAGCAATGGGAACATCAATGTTAATGACTTTCTGACGAAAACTCAGTAATGCATTCTCTAAAAATTCACTGGCACTGTAAAAGAAGACAGGTAGAGAAAGTAATAAATTCAGATACCCGAAAATGCGATGAAAATCTTCCCCTTCATATTTTCCAGATGAAAAGTATTCAGGAAAGCTGAGCAACATAATATTCCCAAAAACGAATCCTGCTATTCCAATCTTATAGATTCGAGTTTTACTGGATACCTTTTTCTCACTCTTCTCTAACTCTTTCAAATTAAGTTCAGGCGGATAGGCAATTTCGTGTAGTTTCTCAACAATGTTTCGCAAACTTGTTTTAGTATGATCGAAAATGATGTGCAAATCCTTCTGAATAAAATTGGTTTTAGAATTGATGATACCAGTGTCCAATCGATTCAAATGCTCCAACAGCCAAATACAACTGGCGCAGTGCATGGCGGGTATGTGGAATTGAATATGGGATACATTTCCCTCTTTAAAGAGAATAAGGTTGTCAGAAATTGAAGATTGATCTAAATATGCATAACGGTTACCTAAAAGCGTTTGAGTTTTACCTGGTGACGCTTGTAGATCATAATAACCACATAAATTATTTTCTTGTAAAAGTTCAAAAACCAATTTGCAACCTTGACAACAAAAAGATTTGTTGTCAAGCTCTACACTCTCTTCCTTGCAATTTTCACCGCAGTGATAGCACTGAGTTTCAGTAAGAATTTTATTTTTCAGCATGGTATATTGTAGTCGGGCAAGTTTACTTCAACCATTGAAAAAAGATAGTGACGAAAGTCAGCTTTAGTACTGATCCATCTCAAATCGGATTTTGTCAGTGCCAGAATTGACTAATGTCATAGAAAAACTGAGAGATTTCATTCATTTTTGTTAAATATATACTGAAAATGTACAGTCGATTTAATCAAAATGAAATGCTGAAAATCCTAATTAGTGATGAGCGAAAATTAATGGAAATACAAAAGGATTTTACATTATTTTTTCCCTTCTTAAAACTTGAATTTTTTAAAGCGCCCCATAAAATTGGAGATGGGTCTGCTAAACATTTACTGCTCGATTCAAATAAGTTGATCAAGGATTGTAGAAGCAGCCGACCAACGCTTCATATAGAAATCAAAGAAAGTATGACTGTAGATCAATTGGAGCAATTATTATTTGAAAACTTCGGATTGGCAGCCCAAGTTTTTAGAAAATCAGGAAATGTTTGGTTAGAAACTTCTGCGACTGATAACTGGACCCTACTTCAACAGAATAATGAAGGGGCAGAATTGTCAACCCAAATTAAAGAGACCCGCGAAAATTTGGATAATATCGATCCTTATTAAATATTTCTTGCTGGAAATTAAAAAGCTTTATCTGGCGTTTGTAATTATGTACATTAAACTATGAGGATTCGTTTTAATTAGAGACATTCCTTTACCACAAAGAGCACAAAGTTTTTTCACAGAGCACACTGAGTTTTCTCTTTGGATCCTATGATTTCGGAGCTAGATTTTGGTTATAGATTAATTACATTGAGCTCTCTGTGTATCCTCTGTGGTCTCTGTGGTTACCGATAGTCATTAAAAGAAGAAAATTTTATTATAATTGAATTTTGGTTCAATAAATAAAGAGAAATCTATTTTATCCCTTCAACGACCTTAATTTCTTATCATCAATGATTTTAATTTTCCCTCCTTTGATCTCGATCAAATTTTCCTCTTTGAAATCACTTAAAGTTCTAATCAAAGACTCTGTTGCTGTACCCACAATATTGGCTAAATCATCACGTGCAATGGCCATCGAAAACTGTCCTTCGTCCTTGATTTGATATTTTTTCTGAAGTAGGAGTAAAGCTTCCGCCGTTCTTTTTCTTACAGAACTATAGGCCAAGTCCACTAAACGCTCTTGTTTGTCGACAACTCCTTTCGTAAGAATTTTTAAAAAGCTTCTAGTCACCGATACATTTCCAAAAATCATATTATGAAACTCGTCTTTTGGGATGAAAGTAATTTCGGAATCTTCTAAAGTTTCTGCTGATTCATTATACGGTTTCTCCTCTAATAAACTCGTGTAGGCAAAGAAGTCGCCTTCCTTTAAAAGATCCGTGATGAGCTCTTTTCCGTATTCATGTGTTTTGAAAATCTTTACTTTTCCGTGGTTAATGTAATAAATTCCATTAGGGTAATTTCCTTCGAGATAAATCGTTTCTTTCTTTTTGTAATGATTCATTTTTTTTCCTTCCAGAAACTTTTTTAGTGCATTAGATCCTGCCACATCACTGATGAAGGTACTTAATCCGTCAAAGTCCTTTTCATACTCCCTCTTTAGCACTTCAGCCTTCTTAATTCGACTTTCTACCGCATTTAATAATTCGGTCTTATCAAATGGTTTGGTGATATAATCATCAGCTCCTAAGTCCATCCCTTTGCGCAAATCGCTTCGTTCCGCTTTTGCAGTCAGGAAAATAAATGGAATGGAAGCCATGGCAGGATCTTTTCCTAATAGATGCAATACACCATAACCATCTAATCCGGGCATCATGATGTCACAAATTATTAAATCAGGATATTCCTCTCGAGCTAATTCTATCCCTTCTTTTCCATCAGGCGCTGTGAAAACTTTGTAATGTGCTAATTCTAAAATTTCCGCCGTGTTTTCACGAACATCTACATTGTCTTCGATTAATAATATTTTCTTGTCCATATTTTATTTTTGTTGAGGAAAAGTGATATTAATAGTTGTTCCCTTTTCCAATTCGCTTCTGAGCTCTAATCGTCCGTTCATTAAGTCTACATAACTGCCGACTATGTGCAATCCTAATCCTGTGCCTTGTATATTAAATGCATTTTTAGCTCTAAAGAAACGCTCGAAAAGGTGTTTCTGGTCGTCCTTACTAATTCCAATTCCCTGATCTTTTATTTCGAATGAAACAGAAAGCTCATTGACTTTAACACTAACTACTATTTTTTTGTTTTCAGGACTAAATTTAACGGCGTTATTGATCAAATTTATAAGTATGTTCTTGATTAATTTAATGTCTAACGATACTTCGGCATTACCTTCATGCAGATAAACGATTTCTTGTCCTTTCTTTGCAATTAATTGCAAATCACTTACGATCTCCTTAACGAATGGAGGCAAATCAAATTTCCTAAATTCTGTATGTACTTTTCCTTCTTCCAACTTGCTGAGCGATAAAAAATCACTCAAAATGTCATTTAAATTGTTTACTGCAGATTTTATTCTGGAAATATGCTTTTCTCGTTTGTCATTATTGGAGGTCTCTACGTATTCAGAAATTAAGCTAGCAGATGATAGAATCGTTGTTAAGGGTGTTCTAAACTCATGGGAAGCCATCGAAATAAACCTCGATTTTAAATCATTAAGATCTTTTTCTTTTTCGAGTGCCAACCGTAATTCGTCCTTCGACTTTTCCAATTCTCGAATGGCTTCCTGCAACACCTTGGTTCGATCAGAGACTTTTTTCTCCAAGCCTTCATTGGTAGCGATGAGCGCTGCAGCTACTCGCTCCAATTCGAGTTGCTTTTCATTTACTGTAACCTCAATACCTTTTCTAACGGTGATGTCTATGATAAATGCAACAACAAATTTTTGCCATTTAATTTGTACCGGACTCAAGCTAATTTCTACTGGAAATTGCGTCCCATCTTTCCTTTCCGCAAAGAGATCTAATCCCACACCCATTGGGCGGGCATTTAATTCCTTGTTGTAATTCTCACGATGCTTGTGATGATGTCCACGAACATTGGAGGGTACGATATCTTCAATCTTCAATGCATGCAACTCTTCGTCTGTGTACCCCAACATTCTGGCGGCCGAACTATTCGCCATGCGAATTCTTCCTTCCATATCCGAAACAATGATCCCTTCCGTGGCATCTTTGAAGACGGTATCAATAATTTCACTTCTGTTAATTTCATCCATAATTCTCATTCCAAGTCTACGCAATAAATGTAATTATTTTCATAGACTTTGGAGAAAATGGAACTCTACTAAAATCAGGCATCTCCTGTTTTAACATGATTCGTGTTGATTCCTAAAATGCTATATAATGGGCAAATACCAATAACGCCAGTAATAAATGGGATGAGACCCAAGAGCGCCCAAGGGCTATTATGATAAACAAAAAACATGGCTATAGCCACTCCCAGAAATACTCTAATTACGCGATCGGTTGAACTTTCATTTGTTTTCATGATGTTGCAGTTTAAATTTGATTTTCAAAATTATACTGCTTAAACGCATTCCTTTCTATCAAAAATCAGCTAAGCAAATGATCTTTGTCAGTCCCTATAAAGTGAAACTTTCATGTATCATGGGGATGCTAATGTCTGAAAAACCCATTCCATGCAAATGCTTTTTAAAGGTCAATTGAGCATCTTTTTCGCCATGCACTAAAAATAAGCGCTTTACCTTTGAAGTGTCTTGACAAGATAAATATTGCATGAGTTCTTTATAGTCTGCATGTGCACTGTATGATCCCATCACTTTAACACTCGCTCTTAATGGAACCATTTTACCAAAAATTCGAACTTCCGATTCACCTTGAATCATTCGATCACCCAAGGATCCTGGCGGGACAAAGCCTACAATTAACACCGTATTTTTAGCGTCAATAATATTATTTTTTAGGTGATGCTTTATCCGACCTGCTTCCATCATACCAGAAGCTGATATTATTATACATGGATTTTTATTTTCATTTAATTCTTTCGATAATTCTACGTCGCGGATATAATGTAAGCTCTCAAATCCAAAAGGATCATCATCTTTTTTCATGTACTCAACAATTTCCGGATTGAACGAATCCTTATGTTTCCGCATGATGGCTGTAGCACTAATGGCAAGTGGAGAATCTACATAAACCGGAATTTTCTCGAGTTGTCCTTTATTGAATAATCGATTAAGCGCGTAAACGATTTCTTGGGTCCGGCCTAAGCTAAATGCAGGAATGATTAATTTTCCTTTATTTAAAATACAAGTTTGATGTACTACTTTCAATAATTCTAACTCCGTGTTTACTACGTCTTCATGTAATCGGTCGCCATAAGTGGACTCAGTGATAATATAATCTGCTTGCGGAAATGGCTGTGGAGATTTTAATATATAATCGTTGTATCGTCCTGTATCTCCCGAAAAAAATATTTTTATGGTTTCATCTGTTTCATCAATCTCTACGTTAACCGCTGCGCTGCCTAAAATATGTCCAGCATCCGTAAAATGAAAACGAATATGCTTGTCGATAGCCACCTTCTCATTCAGCTCCACAGGGACAAATAATTTCAAGGCGTCTTGCACATCTTCCAACGTATAAAGTGGATCTAATTCCTTTTGCCCATTCTTAGTTCGTTTTTTATTGAGGTATTTTAAATCACTCTCTTGAATATGGGCGCTGTCTTCCAACATAATTGTACACAAATCAAGAGTAGCTAGAGTACAATAAATAGGACCAGAAAAACCTTGTCTTACCAAATGAGGAATATTACCCGAATGATCAATATGTGCATGTGACAAGATCATATAATCTACTTCAGTGGGATCAAATCCAAAATGCCGATTCATATCCGCATTATCGCCACCTCTATTTTGAAAGAGTCCGCAATCAAGTAATATTTTTTTACCACGACCTGTGGTGATGAGATGCTTACTTCCAGTAACGGTTTGTGCAGCTCCGTGAAATGTTATTTGCATAAATTTGCTTCTTTAAATGATTATTTTTACCCTGAACTTCTCATGTGAAACACATCCATAGACTTCAGAGCGTCAGCCTTAGAGCCACAAAACCTTAGCGCCTCTGCGCCTTTGCGAGAAATCTTAGCGCCGCGTAGCTTCTACGAGAAACCTTAGCGAAGCGCCAACCTCTTCAACAATTCACCTCTATGAGACATATTTCTGTAAATATAATGAAAGTACTAAATTGCACCGTATTTTCGTTAGTGAATCAATCTATGATAAAAATCAGACTGCTATTCATCCTTTGCTTTTCCATGTTGCTGGGATTCCATCTCACTGCCCAAGAAAGCAACCGAGAGTTAGTTTGGAATCAACCAGACGGACTCACTACAGCTGATTTCAAAAGGAACTTAGCCAATGTCCCACAAAAGCAAAAAGTAGGTCGAAATACCTATGCTCAATTAGAAGGATATATTTATTGCGGAATTAAATTTTCGTATGAACAAAGAGGAAATAATTTGAAGTACGAGATTTATTCATTTATGGAGCCCGCTCAATCCTGGATCCGCGACAAAAATAATGTAGGAACGCTCGAGCATGAACAAGCTCATTTTAATATTTCAGAGATTTATTCACGTAAACTCAAATACGATTTGCGCAATGAATGGAATTTAAAGAGAGCGAAAAAGAAGTACAAGCAAATGTTTAAATCTCTATTAAAGAAACAAGCCGCTTTCGATAAAGATCATCACGGCGAAGTAGGAGTAGAGCGCAAATGGGAAATATGGATTAGCGATCAATTGCGAGAGTTGAATCAGTATGCGGATAAGAGTTTAAATTTAAGGCGGTGAGGTTCTATTCCCTTTCTAATATTGACTTAACTTGTTTT
>JANOAX010000274.1:0-9284 GCA_031411335.1 Bacteroidota bacterium | reverse complement strand
AGAATTAAGTCGATACTTATTCGATACACAAGATGCCTTGATCCGCATCGACATGAGTGAGTACATGGAAAAATTCGCAGTGTCTAGATTGATCGGAGCGCCTCCCGGATATGTAGGATATGAAGAAGGTGGACAGTTAACCGAAAAAGTTCGTCGCAAGCCATACTCTATCATTTTGCTTGATGAGATTGAAAAAGCCCATCCGGATGTGTTTAACTTGTTGTTGCAAGTTTTAGATGAAGGACAATTGACGGATAGCCTTGGCCGTAAGATTGATTTCAAGAACACCATTATCATTATGACTTCAAATATTGGCTCACGTCAATTAAAAGATTTTGGTCAAGGTGTTGGATTTGGAACCTCTGCGAAAACCAGTCAGGTGGATGAGCATTCACGCAGTGTGATTGAGAGTTCATTGAAGAAAGCCTTCGCTCCTGAATTCTTAAATCGTATTGATGATGTTGTTGTGTTCAACAGCTTGAGTAAGGAAGATATCTTCAAAATTATTGACCTTGAATTAGGAAGTCTTTATAAGCGTGTAGGTGAATTAGGCTACAAAGTAAAATTGACGGATGATGCGAAAGAATTCCTCACCGACAAAGGGTATGACTCTAGTTTTGGTGCGCGTCCGTTGAAAAGAGCTATTCAAAAATACATTGAAGATCCAATGGCAGAGGAGATCATCAAAGGTCAACTTTCCGAAGGAGATACTATTGAATTAGGATGGGAAAAAGACACGGAGCAGTTAAGCATTAACATTGTGAAACCGCCGAAACAAAAGAAGAAGAAGGAAGAATCTTAGATTAATTCAGAATTCAGAATTAGGAATTCAGAATTTTATAAATTATTAGCGAATAAAGCCTGTTCTTCGGAACGGGCTTTATTATTGGATGTAAATAGATATAAATTAAAGGGCAGAATATTTTCTGCCCTTTAATTTTCCATTTTTTACGTACTCGGGAACATTTTTTCCATCACTTCCTGACTCACTCCGGTATAAGAGAATCCGCCGTCATGGAAAAGGTTTTGCATGGTGACGTGTTTTGTATAATCGGAAAATAAAGTGAGACAATAATCCGCGCATGCTTCGGCAGGGGCATTTCCTAATGGTGAAAGTGCATCGGCATAGTTGTAAAAATTATCGAATCCTTTTACACCTTGTCCGGCTGTGGTTTTGGTAGGCGATTGTGAAATGGTATTTACCCTCACATTTTTCGCTTTTCCATAGTGATAGCCATAGCTTCGAGCAATGCTTTCTAACATGGATTTTGCATCGGCCATATCGTTGTAATCAGGGAAAACACGTTGTGCTGCGATGTAAGTTAAAGCGACTACACTACCCCACTCGCTGATGGCATCCAGCTTCATCGCCGATTGTAAAACACGGTGTAATGACATGGCTGAAATGTCGAGCGTCTTATGGTAAAAATCGTAATCTAAATCGGTATAAGGTTTATTCTTTCGAACGTTAGGTGACATGCCGATGGAATGTAAAACGAAATCAATTTTTCCACCGAGGACTTTCATCGATTGTGTAAATAACGCTTCTAAATCTGCATTTGAAGTTGCATCCGCGCCAATTACTTTTGCATTGCATTGCTCTGCCAATTGGTTGATGGCTCCCAAACGTAATGCAACAGGAGCATTTGATAATACAAATTGGGCTCCTTCTTCATGAGCGCGTAAGGCTACTTTCCAAGCAATCGACTGTGGATCTAATGCTCCGAAGATAATTCCTCTTTTTCCTTTCAACAATGAGTGTGACATAGACTTAGTTTAGGTGTCAAAAATAATAATTTGAATCGAGGTAGATGAATCCATCTTTAACTCGTTGATATTTGGCTTATTGACTTAGTAAAACGCGGGCGTTATCCAAAGCAGCGTCGGTGAGAACTTCTCCACTCAACATTCTCGCAATTTCATTTAATCTTTCTTCTTCGTTCAAAATACGCAATTGAGATCGCGTGGTCGATTTTTTTACTTCTTTATAAACTAAGAAATGTGTATTTCCTTTGGATGCGATTTGGGGCAGATGGGTGATCGCTAATACTTGATGATCTTTCGCCATTTGCTTTAAGATGGTACCTACTCTAGCGGCTGTTTCACCGGAGATACCAGTATCGATCTCATCAAATATAACGGTAGGCATAGCCGTTAATCGAGCCATGATGGATTTGATACAAAGCATTAACCTCGACATCTCACCGCCAGATGCAACTTTCGCCAATTCTTTGAAGTCGCCACCTTTATTGGCTGAAAACAGGAATTGAATTTTTTCCATTCCATCGGCTGTAAAGATGTTTTCATTTTCTTCGATGAGTGCAATGCGTAACACGGCATGCGGCATCGCCAACTCCGACAGTTGCTGTGTCACTTCCTTTTCTAATGCGGGAATGGCCTTTTTACGAGACGAAGTTAAAGCGTTTCCCGATTTTAAAAGTGTAGATTTTTTATCATCTACTTCTTTCTTCAAACGCAAAATTTCATCTTCAAAAGAACTGATGCGCTGCAATTTTTGAGAGAGTTCGTCTTCAAACTGTAGCAATTCTTCGATGGTTTGAAGTCGGTGTTTTTTCTGAAGATTATAAATAAAACTCAATCGTTCATTTACTTCCTCTAATCTTTTTGGATCCAGTTGCAGCTTTCCGATGGCATCTTCTAACTCTGCGTGAATGTCTTTTAATTCGATTAATACGGATTGAAGTCGGTCACTTTGAGTTTCAAACTGATCATCAAATTTTTTAATTCCTTGCAATAATTGATGCACGAGTGATAATTGAGCAATTACATTTTCATCTCCGTCACGAATCATCATCACCGAACGGTTGAGTTGTTCTACAATCTCTTCGCCATGCTCTAATTTCTGTTGTTCGAATTCAAGCGAAACTTGCTCTCCTTCCTTCAGCTTGAGAGCTGAAATCTCGTTAAATTGAAAATTCAAATAATCGAAATCGCTTTTGCTTTTCGCTTCTTCGTCCAATAAAGTCAAATACGTTTTCTCCGCCTGTTTCCAAGAGGTAAAATTTAATTTGTACGACTTTAGTAAATCCTGATTTCCTGAGTAAGCATCTAATACATTTAATTGAAAACTTCTATTTCCTAAAAGTAACGATTCATGTTGACTATGGATATCCACCAATCGCGAAGAAAGTTCTTTTAGTGTAGTAAGATTTACAGGAGTATCGTTTACAAAAGCTCTTGATTTTCCTTCTGGATTTATCTCTCTGCGTATGGTACATTCATCGGCATAATCCAATTCCTTCTCCTCGAAAAAAGTTTTCATTTGGTAGGCTCGTACATCAAACACACCTTCAATAATGCACTTCTTTTTTTTGTCGAGCAATTCACCTACATCGGCACGTTGCCCTAACATCAATCCGAGTGCACCAAGAATAATGGATTTGCCCGCTCCTGTTTCGCCGGTAATAATTCCAAGACCTTTTTCGAGACGAATATCTAGCTCGTCAATCAGAATATAATTCTTAACCGAAAGTTGCTTTAACATGTAGGGTAATATTAGCGAAAAATATTATTTAATAACCTTAAAAAGTCAGAAGACTTTTTACCGCTCTGCGGCGAATCAGAGGAATGATACATTTAATAGTAATAAACTAATATTGTTTTCTTCCACGATTCGAGGTGGAAATCAATTTCCTGTTATTTTCTGGTATTTTGAAGTATTAATAGGATCAATATCACTCAACGTTTGTTTGGCAGTGGCTTTCACATCGGCAGGAGCTCCAGTGAATAAGTTCACCATCTCATCTACCTTCGCATCAAACAAGGTTTTCATGAATACAGAAAGGGGTTTGTCGGCATGCACTTTTCTTAATTTTTCAAGAGAAGCTCCTGCTAAACGAGCAGATTCATCCGTTTTTTTCGACATCACATCTAAACTTTTCCGATGAAACTCATAATAAAAAGTACGGATCGGTTTATAGATTGGATTATTTATATTTTCCATCAACCAAAAACGATTTCTTAATCCTTCAAATGCTTTCCATCCTGGCTCTGCAGCATTGGATGAGTTGGCCACGATGGCTTGTGCTTTTGCGAAATATGGATTTCCACCATTGGGAGCATACGTCTCTGCGTCGAAACCGATAACAGTATAAGCATAAAAGGCAAGTACCATTAATAAATTAGGATTGGTTTGTCCTTCGTTATATTCGAAAGGTTGATATTCTATGTATCGAAAATTGAAATCGTCGTCTTTATAATTTAAGATTGGTGAATTGTATGAAGTGCCATATACAGGTCGGCGAGAACTCACTTGTATGGACCCTTTGTACTCATCGGTTCCTACTCGTTCAGAAAGTTCAATTTGAATGCTACATTCAATTTTTTCTTCATTCTTATACTTATCGTTGGTCCACTTTGTATTATTTAAAAATTCCGTTACCGAAGTTTGCAACGTAGTAAACACACGACGATCGGAAGTTTGAATTCGAGGCGCGATAACGCTTACCGAACAATTTAATTCTTGCGCCATGAGCTCAGGAAGAGCGGCACAAATAAGAAGACCAAGTAAGATGAGTTTACGCATGCATCAAATTTACTAATGATTCTACAATATTCGAGGCTACTTTTGATTTTGTCATCAATGGAAGATCAATACTCTTGTTTCCATTGAATATCAAAGTAACTTTATTGGTATCGGTTCCAAATCCAGCGCCTTTATCATTTAATGAATTCAGGACGATGAAATCGAGATTTTTATTTATTAACTTTTTTTGAGCGTTGATCAATTCATCATTGGTTTCAAGTGCAAATCCCACCAAGAATTGATTCTTAGTTTTCATCTTTCCCAAAGTAGCTGCTATATCAACGGTTTTACTCAATGGTAATTGTAAATCATCGTCCGACTTTTTCACTTTTTTATCTGAAACTGTACTGGGACGATAATCGGCAACCGCCGCCGTCATGATCGCTGCATCAGCCGTTGGAAAATGTTGTACGCAAGCTTGCAGCATATCATCTGCAGAAATTACAGGAATGTGAATTAAACCTGCAGGAATTTTTTCTTGAACTGGACCTGCAATCAATTTCACTTGTGCACCCATCTCCACCAACGATGTAGCAATGGCAATACCCATTTTTCCAGTAGAATGATTCGTTATAAATCGAACAGGATCGATGGCTTCTTGCGTGGGTCCTGCAGTAACGATAATGGATTTACCTGCTAAAGGTTTATTAGCAGAAAAAAACGAAATCACTTTTTCTAAAATCACTTCGGGCTCTTCCATCCTACCTTCCCCTACTAATCCGGATGCTAATTCTCCGTGAGCAGGTCCGATGATGGTTTGTCCACGTTGCTTCAATACCTCCAAATTTTGGGTTGTAGCAGCATGCAAATACATATCATGATCCATGGCCGGTGCCACAAAAACAGGACAGCGTGCAGAGAGATAAACGGCTTGTAAAAGATTTTCGCAGGTACCCGTTGCGAAGGCTGATAGCGTATGAGCGGATAAAGGTGCAATTAAAAAAAGATCGGCCCACATTCCTAAATCAATATGATTGTTCCAAGTATTTTCTTCCGATATCATTTCTGATAAGACGGGTTTTCCTGACAAAACAGAAAGAGTTAGTGGGCTTACAAAATCTTCTGCCGATCGTGTAGTAATAATTTGAACGTCAGCACCTTCTCCTTTTAATAGGCGACAAAGTGGTGCTGATTTATAAGCAGCAATGCTTCCTGTTACTCCGAGGATTATCCTTTTTCCGGACAGGCGCATGAATAATGATTATTTATCGTTGGCAGGGTTACGGTAATAAATTTTACCGTCGAGGAATTCTTGAATCGCCACTAAACTTGGTTTAGGAAGTTTTTCATAATGTTTTGAAATTTCGATTTGCTCTCTATTCTCAAAAATCTCTTCTAAGTTATCCGTGATCGAGGCAAACTCAGAAAGTTTTTCATTCAGCTCTTCCTTCATTTCAGTAGAGATGTGATTCGCTCTTTTAGAAAGTACAACTAGACTTTCATAGATATTATGCGTCTTATCTTCAAAACTCAAAAGATCTCTAGTTACTGTCGTGTTGGTGGATGATTTATAATTTGCCATGGATACTATATATATATGTATACGTTTTATTTTGTGGTTAGAGCTTTGCAGCGCTATTCATTTCTGCCAGATCCTTGGTTATATTATCAAAGATTCTTTCTGCGTCGCGAAGATACCGACTTTGACCGAAATTATCCACTAATTTTTGATACTCTTCTTGGGCGGCTTTTAATCTGTTAACACGCTTAGAATCAATTGAATTACTTGCATACTCATAAGATGCTCTCAATCCAAGGTACATGGACTCCTCTATATAAGAGGAGTATGGGAAGTCTTTTTGGAAATTTGCGAAGGCTACCACGGCTGCATTATATTCACTAGTGTGATAATAAAGCTTTGCATTATTGAAAGTTTTCTCTTCGAGTTTAGCCCGAAGTTCATCCATCATCTTATTTGCATCTGCCACTCTTGTACTTTCTGGATACTTATTAATAAAGATTTGAAATTTATCTATGGCATCTATCGTGCTTGTTTGATCGAGGCTTGGAATGGGTGAATCCAAATAATAACAATATGCATACATGTATTGCATTTCTTCTGCATGCGAACTATTGGGATAACTTTGCACAAAATTATTGAAGTGATATGCGGCCATCGTAAAGTCATCAACATAATAAGTACAGTACACATAATAGAAATAGGATTGTTCAGCTTTCGATGTTCCGCGATAAACGGTTATCAATTCTTCGAACAATTGTAATGCATGATAATAATCTTTTTTCTCATAATATTTCACAGCCGCATTGTACTTTGCTTCCATATCTGTGCTCTTCATCATGTGTTGGAATTTACTACATGATGAAAATGTGAGAACGATAAAAATAAATAAGAGTAGTCGTTTCATTGATTTTTCATTGGTGATACAAAGATACAGAATAGAAATTTGTAATTAAGTTGATTAACAAATGAATGTTGAAAACATTATGGTTGCACAGGCTTTTGATCTTAATATTGTTATGATATTTCGGTCACATTCTTGAGCACATTAACAACAACGTTAGCGAAAGAAAAAAAGTATATTAAAGAAAGAGATGGTAGATATATTCGAAAAGATCCAGAAGAATAGGGGTCCGCTTGGAATGCATGCGAAGGATGCACATGGATATTTCACTTTTCCAAAGTTGGAAGGTGATATATCTAATAAGATGGTGTTTCGTGGAAAAGAGAAATTAGTTTGGAGTTTAAATAATTATTTGGGATTAGCAAATCATCCAGAAGTACGAAAAGCAGATGCGGAAGCATCGGCTCATTATGGTTTGGCTTTACCGATGGGTGCTCGCATGATGTCGGGAAATTCTAATTTGCATGAGCAATTAGAAAATGAATTGAGTCAATTCATGAAAAAGGAAGATACGATCCTTTTGAATTACGGATATCAAGGAATGGTGAGCGCTATTGATTGTTTAGTGGATCGCCATGATGTTATTGTTTACGATTCGGAATCGCATGCTTGTATCATAGATGGATTGCGTTTACATATGGGAAAACGTTTTGTGTATCCACATAATGATATGACCAGCCTTGAAAAGCAATTGGAGCGTGCAACCAAATTAGTTGCTGACACCACAGGTGGCATCTTAGTTATTACAGAAGGTGTTTTTGGAATGTCAGGCGATCAAGGAAAATTAAAAGAGATTGTTGCATTAAAAGATAAATTCAACTTCCGATTGTTTGTTGACGATGCCCACGGATTTGGAACAATGGGAAAAACGGGTGCTGGTGTTGGAGAACACCAAGGTTGTCAAGATGGAATTGACATTTACTTTGGTACATTTGCTAAATCGATGGCATTAATAGGCGCCTTTATTAGTAGTGATGCACAAATCGTAGAATACTTACGTTATAATATGCGTTCTCAAATTTTCGCAAAAGCATTACCGATGCCATTAGTGGTGGGTGCATTGAAACGATTGGAATTATTAAGAACGAGACCTGAGTTAAAAGAAAATTTGTGGAAGATCACTAATGCACTTCAACGTGGATTGAGAGATGCGGGATTTGAAATTGGAAATACGGATTCACCTGTTACTCCCGTTTTCTTAAATGGTACAATTCCTGAGGCAACGAATTTAATATTAGATTTGCGTGAGAACTACGACATCTTCTGTTCGATGGTGGTATATCCAGTAGTTCCAAAAGGTGTAATATTGCTGCGGTTAATTCCAACTGCTGTACATACTATCGAAGATGTAAATTATACAATCAGTGCATTTAAAGATATACATGAAAATTTAAAAGCAGGAAAGTATAACGTAGATAAAATAGTGACTCAAATAAACTAAACCTTGATGAAGAAAAGTATTGCACCATGTCGTTGGAATTGATGAGAAGATGTTAGGTGAAAAGTGTCAGATGGAAAAAGGTTACAGAAAATGTAACAAAAAATTAATAGTGACAGTATAACCACAACAAATAATCGTTAACCCAATTCAAAACAAAATCATCATGAAACAAAACATGGAAATGAAAACAAGCACTACACCAAGTGCAGCCGGCGCTACTCGCGTAATCGGTTTCAAAATGACTAACGTTGATGCTATGGCCGCTCCTAAAAAGAAAGCAGCTAAGAAAGCAGCTAAGAAGTCACCAAAGAAAGCAGCTAAAAAAGCAGCTCCAAGAAAAGCAGCTAAGAAAACTGCTAAAAAAGCAGCTAAAAAGACTGCTAAAAAAGCCACAAGAAAAGCAGCTCCAAGAAAGGCAGCTAAAAAAGCAGCTAAAAAAGCTACAAGAAAAGCAGCTCCTAAGAAAGCAGCTAAAAAAGCAGCTAAGAAAACTGCTCGTAAGGCTTCTAAAAAAGCAGCTCCAAGAAAAGCAGCTAAGAAAGCAGCTCCAAGAAAAGCAGCTAAAAAATCAGCTAGAAAAGCTTCCAAGAAGAAATAATTGTCTTCTTGGGTTAACAGAAAAGCCTCTGCTCGCAGAGGCTTTTTTTTATGCCCTTTTTTGGATGTTGGATGTTAGATGTTGGATGTTAGATGTTGATGCTGGACGCTACGCAACCGCAATTCTGCGGGAAATTCAAACGTCAAAATCCAAAGCCAAAAATCCAAAGTCTAATCGCGAAGCGTCGCGACCAATTGCAGATCCCTAAATAAGGTTGACCGGTTTTAGACTAATTCATTGTTAAATATAGTTATTCTCGGTATTACTTTTAATTGCTTGTTTTTCCACTTTTCTTCAAATTCGATTGGGCTCATTCTATTCAAGTGATTGTGTGGT
>JANOAX010000273.1:0-10937 GCA_031411335.1 Bacteroidota bacterium | reverse complement strand
TGGTATTTTGGTGATCAGGAAGAAGAGTCAATTGTCACGATCAAATTACATGCACATAAACACGGTACTTCAGCCGAATTAGTTCACACCAATATTCCCGATGAAGCTTTTGATGATATTACCGACGGATGGAAAGAATCCTATTTTGGTGAGCTGGAAGATTTTTTTGCTGGGGAGTGATATTTAAGAAAGTTAAGATTTCTTCAGCTCCAATAACCTCAAACTTCTTCCTTTTCTTCCTCTTCGTGATTCAGCTTTCCGGAAAAAAAATTGGAAAGTTTTTCTTTTACTTTATCAATGGATATATCCTGCTTAGAAACATAAGTTGCAATGAGATATTGGAAAAGCAATCCCCCTATCATTTTCAATGGATTTCTTGTTTTGCCGAAGAGCAGTTTGCTTGTAAGTGCTCCAGTAGCAATGCCCGCGATTTCACTCACTATAGAACTTTTCACATCGGATGAACTCGTGAGTTGAGAAAATGTCTTTTTAATAATATTAATGGGTTTGAGGCTTTCATATTTCTCACGTAGCGATTGTTTCAGTTCGAGTAATTCCACCTCTTGTTTTTTTTCAAGATTGGCAA
The DNA here is from genome assembly GCA_031411335.1 of Bacteroidota bacterium. Lineage (GTDB taxonomy): Bacteria > Bacteroidota > Bacteroidia > AKYH767-A > OLB10 > JAJTFW01. The sequence continues at coordinate 10,351 of JANOAX010000273.1, read as the reverse complement.
TTTTGATACTTAAAAGTTCAGCGGGAGAAGGAGATTTCATAGTCGTTATTTTTTCAAAAAACGGGTGATGATCGCATTGTTTAAAGGATCTTTAATCCAATCGTTTCTGAAAGCATAAACGCAAATGGAAAGAATCCCATAGAAACCAGCAACGATTAAAAAACCATAATAAGCCTTGCCTAACATTTCTCCAATCCAAAGCGCAATACCAATATTTAGGAGCATCGCAAAGGCACCAACGAATAGAAAAAGTATAAAATACCCAGCTAAATATGATAATACATCGGCAGTTTTATCAATTGATTTTAGACGAATCAACTCTAACGTTGTCTTGCCATAGGCTTCTGCCTTGTCAATGAGTTGTTCTGCCGATGTAGGATCCTCTTGCATATTTTAAATAGTGGCCTAAAGATAATAAAATCTAAGACTACGAAGTAGCATTATGCGTTGCTTTACGAAAATCTTCTGTTTTCGCTTTCGCTTTATTTGCTATTTCTTCTCCAGACTCAATTACTGATTCTGATTTATCAAGAATTGAATGATAAACATCATTTAATTTTTCTTTGATATCATCAATATACTTTGAGCCTTTTCCAGTAATCTTCTTTCTGGTAGCCGAGCCTTTATCTGGTGCAAGCAAGATGCCTAAGACTGCACCAGCAGCTAATCCTGCTAATACACCTAATACTATTTTTCCTTCTTTCATGATGGTTTGTGTTTTTTTGATTTAACTTATTTAACTATTTTATTTCCTGAGATAATTCTAAGTAGTACTGCAATAATTGCAATTACAAATAAGATGTGAATGATTCCACCTGTATTGAAAGCGAAGTATCCAATAGCCCAACTAATCAGCAATAGAACGGCAATCGTATATAATATATTATTCATTTTTGTATGATTTTAATTGGTAAATACTTAGTTTAGTCCTACGGAAACATAGAAGTTAAGTACTCCGTTTTTTGAATCAGGGAAAGTCTCTAATGAACCTGCAAAATCCTTTTGCTTACCTACCGTTTTAGTGCCGTAACAGTATCTTCCACCTATTCCAATTCTGCCAATGTCTACACCGCCTCCAACTATAATTCCCAAATCATAATCACTATAATCTTCTCTTTTGATGTTGTGTTCATAATCAAAAAGTACCGTGTTGGATTTGTTTTGTACCTTTCCACTAACTAGCGCTGATGCATAAGGTCCAGCATATACATTAAAATTTTCATCGAGATTCACGATGAGTAATAAAGGAATTTCGATATAGTTTAAGGTGAACTTTGCTGTACCTTGGGCAACTAGATTGTTATAAGTTACTTCAGATCCTTTTGTTGTGTAATAAATCTCTGGTTGAATTGCTATAAATCTAAAGATTGGCAATTTTGCAAATCCACCTACATTAAATCCAACTAACATTTTAGAGTCATCGCTATTTTTGGTATGTAAATCGGCAAAGTTAATTCCAGCTTTCACCCCATATCGAACAGGATATTTATTTCTGGTGCTTGTCGAATCTTGAGCTGCACTTTGGATGCTTGTTGCAAAAAGTGTTAATACGATTAATGCAATTAATTTTGAAGTTTTCATGTGTTTGTTTTGTTTGAATGGATTTAAAAAAACTTTGATTAAATATTTATTTATTAAAAAGTTTCAGAATATTTTTTAGTATAAATTAATGTATGGCAAGTCCTAGTGTCGATACTCCCGTTGAAAGATCAAGAAATAGTCCAACGCGTTTTGAGAGATGATACTCTGTGCCGATGTGAAAGTCAAGGAATAAAGAATTTCCATGGCGAAAATAATTTTTATCTCCATAATAATCATTATCCCATGATCGTGATACGATTGCAAACCCGAGAGAACTAGCTAAATAGAAATCCCACTTAGAATTTGCATTTAAAATTTCATCGAAGTAGTAAGTCCCTTTTACTCCAATCGGGATCACAACTTCACGATAGGTGTAATTTTTATAGGGGTGATTTAAGGAATTGTTTCCGTAGTAATACCTTCTACTAAACGAGTAGTAGCTTATAAAGGGAGCTAAGGTAAAATCCTTTGCTACATCTAATTCGTAGTTTAAATGTAAGACAGGTAATGTTTGACCAGCATAACCATAATAACCAGCATAGCCCCCAATTCCAAGTCCTAGATTTAGCGTTTTGCCATAGGAATTGTTTTGAGTTGTTTCTTGTGCGATGCTAGGATTGGAGTTACTTAAAGTTATTGATAAAGTAAGTACGATACAATTTGTATATAATTTTAATTTATTCATAAGTAGAGGATATATTTTATGTATCTGCAAAGGTGAGGCCAATGCAATGATCTTCTATTACATAATAAATTCTATTATTTACATTATTCCCACATTTTTGTGTTTTAAAGGCAATCCCGATTAGAAAAAAGCAAAGTGATCTAGTGAAATTTTAAAGAAATTAAAAAGTGTCTCATACTTTTGGAATGAGTTTAAGCGCGATTGAAGCGATGTGGTGTTTATGCTTTTTTATAAAGTATAGAAAATTCTTTATTCTTTTTAATCGATTCATTTAATTCAATGAATTCTGGATATTTAGCAGGAATTACTACAGATTTTGTTAATGTAAAGACTGAACTTAACTTGTAGGTAGTAGGGCTAATTTTTTCCATTTTTAATTCATGACTTCCAATTGAATTTAATAAGTTAACTTTCATGTCATCCATATTGATAACTTCGACGGGGTATGGAAATTCGATTAGCGTTATTATGGATTCTTGTCCTGTGTAGGGCAAATATGAAGTATAATATCTCTCTCCACTTGTTGTGCGATAATCAATATGATACATTATTAAATCAAGATCAAGATTTTTGATATTATTACCTCCTTCAGAAATCGCGTTTAAAGTATGTGTGCGTAATTCAAATTTATTTGAGTATGGAAATGTTTGAAGCGCCTCAATTAAAAACAAGGTATCTAAAACAAAATTTGCTTTGTCTTTTTCTTCAATTTCTAAGTAGTCAACAATATTATCCTTTTTATACTCCTTGCATAGTTCGATCAAGCTTCTTCTAAAAGTTGTAGAAAAATGTCCATTGTAATTTAATTGAGTTTTTCTAGTTATTCCTCCGTCTTCATCGATTTTGATATGGGTATTTATTTTTCGAGTATTATTATCCATTTTCACAAAGCCGATGTTCATGTAGTCTACTTCTGGCTTTTCTTTATTAAATGGATTTTGTTTTTTTAACAATATAGCTTTAGTCCCTTCCAAAGAGTAAGGTAATTCATCGATGCTAAATTTTTTTCTGTCGTTAGAAAGAGATAAATAATGTTTAGAATCTTTTTCATCTCTAAATTCGAAAAATATATCCGTGATTTGCCTGGAGGAAATATCGGAAACTAAAAGCTCTCCTTCGTATCTGTTTTTTGCTAAAATTACTTTGTATGGAATTTTTAATTGGAAAAACATGTGTTTATAAAAGTTGATTAGGTTAATGTCGTCTATTATTTTTTTCGAAAGTAAATCAACATAGCTTAATTTGTCATCTTCTTCGTTTAATGAATTACGTATTTCAATTTCATTGTTTATGTATTGGGCAAAGTAATTCACTTTACCAGTAGTTGATAATGTATCAAGTATTGATTTAAGTGAATTGAAATATTCTTCTAATCCTTTTGGTTTATATTTTTGTTCTAGAGAACCAGGTGCCAATCGGTCAAAAATTGCTCCCCAATCTTTAATTCCAACATCATAACTAAATCCTTGATGTTGAATTTCGATTACAATCATTCTGACAAATGGTAATTCATAATCTTCAATCATGTTATATTGTTCGCCTGTTGGACGCAAACTTGTGAGTTTCCAAGTTAATATAGTTTCATTTTCTCCTTCCACTCGCATAGGCTCAGGTAAGCCATTGTTCAATAAAATATCTGTAATAATTCCTCGATCAGTGGTAATTACAACTTTGCTTTCCATAACGGCATAGTCGTCATGAAAAAATAAATCCGTTGTGGAAATTATTTCATTAAAACTATTCGAATAAATGATTTCAACATCGTCGCCAATTTCTACTCCAGGAACTGATAATTTATATTCGTAATAATAATTTTCGGAAAGTTTGTTATATGAGCGAAGCAATTTAATATTATCTCTGTCGAGATTAATAGTTGTTCCATCCTTTTTAATAGTTCTAGCGTCGATGGTAGTGGGTTTGGCACCTCGAGTTTTAGAGAGTGAAAACTTTGTAAAATAATCTAGACCAGCTTTGGTTTGCACTCTAAATCGCATCAAGACAGAGCTACTTGCAAATAGCGGAATTGAACTAGTGACATCTTTGTGATTATTTACATATGTGGTTTTTGTTATTATCACAACATCCTCGTTTTTTAGGGAGTCTGGTATTGTAACTTGGGGAGTTGGTTTTTTCCACTTGTGTTTTAGTGAGGTGAAATTTTGTCCTCTAACAGTAAAATTTATAAACACGAGAAGAAATACAGATCCGAGTAGAATATATTTATTTTTCATAATAGAAGAATGTATTGTTTAGATTTTAAAGTGTTATGGTCGATGATAAGGTAGATTGGACTTTTTTCTGGAAGTCATTATATTCAGAATTTTCTTTTTCAGTTAATTCCAATTTATTGATTTCAAGAATATTTTTATATTCAATGGTGTTATTATTTATTTGCCTGATGGAAGCAGAAAATTGGGCAAAATCATTCTGAATTTCAGTAGGTATATTTTTCAAGGAGCGTAAAGGCGATTTAAACTCTACAATAATGATAGAAGTTGAATTGACAAGATGATTAAAATAATAATGGCAAGTTCCTGCACCAGTAATTGGTGGAGAAAAGAAGGGTAGGTTTTTTAGATGTATATATCTTGCTTCGTTACTTTGAATAAAGAGTCCTCCTTCCAAATTAAAATTAATTAAAAATGAGATGGAATCCAAAGTATTATAAAGTATTTCAAGTTTTTTTATTTTTATTTTAGAAGAAGCACTCGTAAAATATTTTTGTAGTTCTCTATTGCTTTCTATATTTGAGAACATGGTTAAAATATCATTGAACTCACTTGCCTCATAACCTTTATAAGTACAATTCCAAATGCCAAAGTTTCCAGAATCTGTTTCCGTAATTTTAATGTTGTTGATGCTTTTATTTAAGTCTTTGCTTGGCGTAGGTATTTTGTAAAGCCAAAATGTCGAATCTGAAATACATAAAGCAGTATGGCCTTGAGTATGCCTAGAAGGAAAACCGATAGGACTCGTTTTATCTGTCGCATCAAATACATATTCTTTACCCTGATATCGAACGATACATAGGGCATGATTAAAACTAGCGAGTGTCGGGAAAGAGAAATCAGTTTTTGAAGTAGATGCTATCAATGCTATGAACGCAGAAATGTTATTTTTCTTAAATATTTGGTAAAGTATATTAGCCATGTCTTTGCAATCTCCTTTTTTATTTTGGATGATTTGATTTGCAGGACGTGGTTGCCAGGCTCCATAGCCGGCTTCAAAATCGATATAAGATATTTTTTGTCTAACTTTCTTGAATACTTCAGTGATAAATTCAAGTGTATCTTTGTTATTTAATCCCTGCGTAATTTCTGATATTTCCGAATCACCAATTCCATCTATTTCCTTTAATAGTTTGCGATACCATTTCACTAGTGATGTGTATTGATCTTCATTTTTGTTCGAGATTGAATATAACAATATTTTTTGACATTTGTCAATTTTGTCATGGTGGCCAGCGCTGAATTTATAAATTTCTTGATAGGGAATGGAATTACTATCTATGGCTATATTTAATTTTACTAATTCCGTAGTATCAAATTTTAATTGAAAAATGGACGGAACTTTAAAATGGTACTTAATAGAATCTGTTTCATAAAAGTTGTTAAAATGCATTGCAGAAAGCATTTTTAATTCTGTGCAGGTAAGAGAATAAGTAATAGAAAATTCGGAATTTTTAGGAATGGAGATTCGAATCATTTGTGCACCCGAATAGAAACTGTGGCTGGGCGCATCTTCAATTTTATGTTCTTTTTTTTTCTGTCGATTCCATTCGTTGGAAAGTAATCTCGTTTTTACTTCAGTTACTGAGATTTTTTCAAGTGCTGAAAAAAAGAGTGGTAGTGTACTCTCATCACTATTGTTGCCTTTTAATTCAATCACGGTAGTATATGCCCCCGTATAACTTATTTCAGTATTTTTAGATATGGAGGTATACTTGATGTCGCCTTTGGTAAATATTGGAAGTATAAATAATAGAAGAGTAAGAATGAGATACTTCATAAAGAGAATTAGCTTGGAATTATTATTAAAAAAGTTGATCGAATAGTGTAAAATTATAAATTGTTTTTAATTAAGCAAGTTTTGGATAAAAACATGAAAACCTCTTCGTTCAATGTAGTTGAATGAAGAGGTTTTGAAATTAAAACTATCTAAATTTAATTAGCAGACTTAGTACTTAATAGTTGATAGTAAAGACTCCATTGGTAATGCTATAGGTAGTGGTGCCTCCAATAATATCAATTGCATTGAAATTAAATGTTCCACTGATCATATTGGTAGTTGTATTGTGAGAGGAGATGATAAAATTTCCTGAAGTTGAAACGCCAACGGCAGATGTGTTTGGTGTGTAATAGGCATCGACACCTCCAGTGCCATCTAACGTATAGGTGCCAGGTGTAATCGTAGCAGGCATTAAAAATGAAATAGATTTGTCACCTGCACTGTTTGAAGCATTAAGAGCTAAATCACCGCCAGATTCCATTCCTTCTATAAGATCTGGTACCCAGTTTACATTGTTGATTTTAACGGTGAATGTATTGCTTCCACCACCTCCTGTAGTTCCAGATTGATAGGCAACATTTGTAAATACACCAACCGTAATATCACGAAATGAATTATCTGATGCACGATACCCTTTAAACGTAAAGGTGCCAGACATGCGTTTAGAAGTTGTATTTAAGGCAGTAATGGTAAGTGTTCCGGTGCATGTCACACTTCCACTTGAAAGCCACGGCACAGAACTAGACGTAGTTGCATAAGAACCTACATTTCCTGAACCAAATCCAATGTCATAAGTGCCATTTAAGGCTACAGTTTGGTTTACGGTAAATGTAATTCTGGAGGAATCAGCAGCAATTCCGGTACAAGTAGAAACATTATTCATAATGCTTCCTGAAGTTTTACTGCTGAGGGAAGTCCAATCCGCTCCATTTACTTTTGCCGACATTGCGGCAGTTACCGTACTGGAAGAACCACCACTTGAATCGTCTTTGCTGCAAGAGCCAAATCCGAAGAATAAAGTTAGAATAATTAATGTTGAAAGTTGTTTTTTCATTGTTGTTTGTTTTAAGTTGAATGTAAATGTAAATAAAATCCAGTTTGTCAAAAAGGGTATTCTGGTTTTAAATTAGGGTTAACGATTTTTATTTTTTGAGCTAAATGTTAAGGCATTTTCTATTTTGTTTTTTAAAGTTAAAATCTCTCACCAAAGTAGATTACCTTGTTTTTGTTGAGGTCGCGAGCAGATTACCTCGCTTTGCTCGTTGATCTGCAGAGGAATGTAGCCTACAACATAAACCCCCTCACCCAAGCCTTTGGCTTGGTCGTGGATTTTTCGGTTTTTATCCTTTTAAGCAAGCTTAAGGCTAAAAACCGAAAAACCCCCGATTCAACTTCGTTGAATGAGGGGGTTTTGTTGAGGTCGCGAGCAGATTCGAACTGCTGTACAAGGTTTTGCAGACCTCTGCCTAACCGCTCGGCCACGCGACCATTTGAGCGGGTGCAAACATAGTGAATTATGTTTTTTCCAACCCTATGATTTTAATTCTTTCTGCTTAACGATATCAAGTACTTTTGGTTGCACTTGAGTATCAAATTTCTGCACTTTAACATAATATATGTCAGAAAATCGTGATTTTTAGAGGAATACCAAAATGGATGTCGTACTTTAGCTACTCTAATTATTTTATGTCATGAAGAATAAAGCCATTGCTGGTTACCATATGTTGATGATCCTATCCGCTGTAGATGAGTATTTTAACGGTAAAGAAGATCAAGTAATCCGCGACTATATTATCGAAAACTTTCCTCCAAAAACGAATTTGGACGACGAAATGGAGGTTTTAAGCAAAATGGATCCATCCGATTATCCCATCCATTTTAATAATGCCATGAACGATTTTTATATGGACTCAACCGCTGATGAACGTTCTCACTTTATTGATTTTGCCGTAAAGCTGGTGATTGCCGATAAAAACATCACCCCCAAAGAGAACCTTTACCTGAATGAACTTTATAATGCCTGGGAAGAAAATTATTCTTTGTAAACCCATCCATTGTGTACAACGTTGATTGCACGACCTACTTTATACTTCCTAAGTTTTGACCGAAGCATAAAAAAAAGAAACCCCGAATTTTTTACATCCGAGGTTTCTATTATTACTTGAATTTTATTTTACTTTCCTACCATCAGCAGGAAAAAAATTAATTGAAGGCATTAAATCCCGTTACATCCATACCGGTAATTAATAAATGGATATCATGCGTTCCTTCATAGGTAATTACACTTTCTAAATTCATCATGTGACGCATAATCGGATATTCACCGCTGATGCCCATACCGCCTAACATTTGTCGAGCTTCACGTGCAATTTGTAATGCCATGTTTACATTGTTACGCTTGGCCATGCTGATTTGTCCAGGAGTCGCGCGGTTCTCGTTTTTCAAAACACCTAATCGCCAGGTCAACAATTGCGCCTTGGTAATTTCGGTGATCATCTCCGCTAATTTTTTCTGTTGCAACTGAAATGCACCAATCGGTTTTCCAAATTGAATTCGCTCTTGAGAATATCGAAGAGCGGTATCGTAACAATCCATGGCAGCACCAATCGCGCCCCATGCAATGCCATAACGAGCAGAATTTAAACATCCCAACGGACCTTTTAATCCTTTTACATTTGGAAAAATATTTGCTTTTGGAACTTTTACATTATCGAAAACTAATTCGCCCGTAGCACTTGCACGCAACGACCATTTATTATGCGTTTCAGGAGTAGTAAATCCTTCCATTCCACGCTCAACTACCATTCCGCGAATGATACCTTCTTCGTCTTTTCCCCACACCACAGCGATGTCAGCAAAAGGAGCATTGCTGATCCACATCTTTGCACCATTCAGAATAAAATGATCACCTGCATCTTTGATGTTGGTAGTCATGCCAGACGGATTAGATCCATGATCCGGCTCTGTTAATCCAAAGCAACCCATCATCTCTCCAGTAGCCAGCTTCGGCAAATATTTTTTACGCTGCTCTTCCGATCCATACGTGTAGATGGGATACATCACGAGTGAACTTTGCACTGAAGCCGTAGATCTCACGCCAGAATCGCCACGCTCAATTTCTTGCATGATGAGTCCGTAAGAGATTTGATCCATGCCACCGCCGCCGTATTCTGCAGGAATGTATGGACCAAAGGCACCGATGCCCGCCAGTCCTTTTATAATTTGAGTAGGAAACTCAGCGCGCTGAGCATAATCTTCAATGATAGGAGACACATCGCGCTTTACCCACTCACGTACCGAGTCGCGCACAAGTCGGTGTTCTTCGGTAAGTAACTCATCCATGAGGTAATAATCATGGCCCTGGAAACGATCTTTTGACATAATATTGTTTTGCTTTTTCCCTTTAGATGGGATTCTAGTTGGGTCGCAAAAATAACAAAAACGAAGCTTAGAATGGGTTCAAAGCTTCGGTAGTATTGATTATCTGTGAGATGAAGTTTTTGTTGTTCATTTTTTTGGCGATCAATCAGTAAAAAGGCCTTACGGGGCCTTTGAAAAGGGTACTGTTTACTCCATTAAACAAATAATCGTAATATAATCATCAGTGATTTTGAGTGGGTAAAAGCCTCGTTTTAGTTCCACTTCCCCTCTAATTCCAAGTTTGTAACTGACTTCAGTAGGCAAAATGGTTCCTGCTTCGATTGGGAATTGGGTGAGACGGAGCAACTCTCGTTCGAGTCCTTCTGGTAGGCTGGATCTGTTTAAGTGAAATTGAATGCCTTGTCCTTCTGTTGTAATTCCAGCTTCAACGGTTCGAAAAGTAAATTTTGGCGGAATAAAACAAAGTCCAAATCCACTTTCGCAGTTATTGGAATACGATGCAATATCAAAATGAAAGGTCCATGTGAAATTAAATTTTTCTACTTGTGCAGAACTTGTTTTTGTGATTCCAACTAGAATCAACATGAGTAATAGGATGTTTTTTTTCATGAATTAATTTTTAAGAGTGGTTAGCAAAATAATTTTCTAAAAAGGATTTTTAATTTAATGCAAATTGATTTTACAAAAAGGCCTTAC
>JANOAX010000272.1:0-15611 GCA_031411335.1 Bacteroidota bacterium | reverse complement strand
AGAAGATAAAATCATAAAAGTGAAAATTGCAGTAATAACATAAGCGAAAGTTTGCGCCCACACAAACCATTCTATTTGAAAAGGGCTATCTGTAATGTTCCCCCAAAGTAAGGCACCACAAAGAAAAATCATAATAAACCGATCTAATACTGAAATCATACTGTCGGTTTTGAATAAATGTAAGCCTGCAATATTCGATCTTAAATAGAGAATGAAGGATATGAGTGCTTGGTTAAGTAAAAGAATACAGAGCATTCCTAATTCGGATCCTCGGTAATCTAGAAGATATGCTATTAGTATGCTTATGATAAAATAAACGATTGACAAAACCAGTCGAAGCACCAAAATTCCCGATAAGTGCTTTTGCAAGAGATGGTTATGCTGAGCGATGTTACGGTTATTGTAATTAGTTATTCCTACATCTAACAGGATGTTAAAGAGAAATGAAAAGTTAAATAAGGCCGCATACAATCCATAAGATTCAGCTCCAACCGTGTTTTGAACAGCTCTATCAATCCCCAAAAGCCAAAAAGGCTTGATGAGCAGATTCAATAATAAGAGGAACCCGAGATTGGTTACAAATTTTTTCTGCATGTCTTGTATACCTCGCAAAAATATAGCAATTTAGATTCGCAGGAATTAAAATGTCAAAATGTTAGAGGCATCCTATAATTTAGAAGTATTAGAAGCCGGTGTTGATGAAGCGGGAAGAGGCTGTTTAGCAGGTCCTGTAGTGGCTGCAGCTGTCATTTTGAAGCCTCAAACTACTTACGATTGGTATGAAGTTTTAAACGATTCTAAGAAACTTCCTGAGAATTTGAGAGAGAGTTTGAGGAAATTGATAGAGCAAGATGCCTTGTCATGGGCAGTTTCGATGGTGATGCCCGAGGAAATTGATCGAATAAATATCCTGAATGCCACTTTTAAAGCCATGCATGAGTCCATTGGTAAATTAAATCCCGAACCTGAATTTCTCTTAATAGATGGAAATCGTTTTCCTCGTTTTCCAGCGATCCCGCACCAATGTATGGTGAAAGGAGATGGAATTTACTTAGCCATTGCTGCAGCTTCCGTGTTGGCAAAAACACATCGTGATGCCTATATGCGAAAGTTACATCTAGAATTCCCACAATACGGTTGGGACCGAAACAAAGCTTATGGAACGGATACGCATGTTCACGCAATCAAAACGTTTGGCTATACACCGCATCATCGCAAATCGTTTCAGTTAAAAGAATTGCAAATGTCTTTGTTTTAATTTTATTTTTTGTGGATGGGTTGATCCAACAGAACATACTTAAATCGAGCCATTAAAGTATGCGCGGGTTCTAAAAACCGTACGCTGGCAGAGGGTTGTTGTTGGTTTTCTTTTTCATATACAAATTCTTCAGTTTCCTTTAGCACTGGCTGCGCATTGGGTCCTTCCATGGCCCAAAATTCAGAGTGACTTTTACGTCCCTCGTTGTAAAAATAAACATAGGTAACGCAGTTGTCAGCGCTGTAGCAGGTTGAATTACTCATCTCTTTTCCGTTTTCGTCGTATTGAATGATTTGTCGTGAACTGGGTTGCGGATCTTTTTTGTAAAACCATTCAATCATAAAATTGTTGGGCTTCAATGTAGGTGTTCGTTTAAAGGTGTAAAGTAATTTTCCGTGGGTGTCAATCAACGAATCGGTATGCCAAATCCCTAATGAATCTGAAAAGATATAATTCGATTTGGTATGAGTACCATCTTCACTTCGATGTTTTTTTTCTACTAATACATTTTTTTCATTGTAGATGTATTCAATGGAAGATTTTTGTTCACCCCATTTTAACTTATATAAAAGTTGTCCGTTAGCATTAAAATCTTCAATACTTATGGTGTCGCACTTTTCAAAATTTTCAGTACAGTGCAAAGTCATAACGGTATATTGAGCCAAAGCACTGGTGTAGCTCAATAAGTAAACTAACGTAAAGGAAGTAATAATTTTTAGAGAAGATAGTTCAGCTTTCATGGTGATGAAATGGAAAGTCAAAGATAAGATCAAATTTATATTTCTTTGATGAATTGCTCGAAACCCTGCAATCTTTGATTATTTCTGTAATTTTGTAGGATAAAATTTCCCTCATCGATATTGTCACATCCCAAGCACATTAGTATACAAGATTTTATTTATCATTTACCCGATGAATCAATCGCCAAATTTCCATTGGAGAATCGCGAAGATGCAGCATTGTTGGTTTATAAGGAAGGAGAAATTCGAAAGGAAGTTTTTAATAGTTTGAATGAGCAACTACCGAGCAATGCATTGTTGATTTTTAATGACTCGAAGGTAATCCATGCGCGTATTTTATTCCGCATTTCTGAAACGATTCAAATCGAATGTTTTTGTTTGGAACCTGCAGATGGAATGGCCACAGCCGACTCCTTTTCTCAACACGGAACTGTCCGTTGGAACTGCATGGTGGGAATGGCACGTAAATGGAAATCTGAAAAGATTGCAAAGCCTTTTTTCGGGAAGGATGGAGATGGAATTTTTACAGCTACTAAGATCTCGAACGAAGGTCGAGATTATTTAATTGAATTCGATTGGAGTAATAAGTTGTATTCGTTTTCTGAGGTGCTTGAGCTAGTTGGCGACTTGCCCATCCCGCCATATTTGAATAGAAATGCTCTTCCCGAAGATGAACAACGATACAATACGGTGTATGCAGGAGCCGAAGGATCAGTAGCTGCACCAACAGCCGGACTTCATTTTACAGAGTCGATATTGGAAAAATTGAAGGAAAGTGGAAAAGCATTAGCGTATGTTACTTTGCATGTAGGTGCCGGCACTTTTTTACCTGTGAAAAGTGATACCATGGAAGGACACGAAATGCATGCGGAGCGTATTGAAGTGAGTTTAGAAACCATTGCACAGCTTGCAAAAGAGTTAGTGAGTCGACCTGTAATATCGGTGGGAACAACTTCCACCAGAACAATTGAAAGCTTGTATTGGTTGGGCTGCAGATGGATGAAAGAGGGTGGGTGTGAAGGACTGTTTACGGTGAATCAATGGGAGCCTTATGAATATAACGTTGATGAATTACCGTCAGCAAAAAAAGTATTCGCATTTTTGGAAAAGTGGATGAAGGAAAATAATCTAGAAAGTATAACAGGTTATACACGCTTAATAATTGCACCTGGATATACGTTCCGAGTAGTGGATGCCCTTATCACAAATTTCCATCAACCCGGCTCAACATTATTATTATTGGTGGCCGCCCTAGTAGGCGAAGATTGGAAAAAGATTTATGAATTCGCCTCTCAAAATAATTTTCGTTTTTTAAGCTACGGAGACTCATCATTACTCTATAGGTAATTAAGAATTAAGAATGCAGAATGCAGAATTAAGAATTCTGTCCCGATAGCTATCCGGAGTGAATGGTGATCCCGATAGCTATCGGGAGTGAATTCTTAGTCCTGATCCCAATAGCTATCGGGACTAAATTCTAATCGCGAAACCTAGCGACTAACATCTAAACGCGAAGCCTCGCAACTCACATCATAAAATCTAAAATCTAACAACTAAATTCTAAATTCTGATCCCGATAGCTATCGGGACTGAATTCTGAATTCTGAATTGTCACTCCTGTCTCGCTCTCACCTTCCCCGCCAAATACCCCGGTGTATAGTAAAATCCAAGAAGATGTTGTGTCGCTAAGGTGTAAATGGTAGTACTTCCTAAAACGGGTTGTGAAACAATATTAGCGAGTCCGAAATTTACTCGACTTTCAAAGCTTAATGTTACTCTCTTGTTCACTGCAAATCGAAGCCCGGCAGCAAAAACAGCTCCTCCATCCCACGGATAAAATCCACCCGTACCTTTTTTCTCAATGGTTTCTCCTGTAATGGGCTGAGTAAATACGGATCGTTGATGAAGCAGTACACCAACAAACGGTCCAGCCGATAAATTTCCTTTTAATCGTCTTCCAAACATAAAATCAAACAACAAAGGAATCGTTAAGTAGTTGTAATGGATTTCAGCATTGAAAAAACCTAATGGTTCTCCGTCCTTATCATAAAGTGGCATAATGCCACCAGCACCTTTTGATTCGTAAAATAAATTCGATTTTACCGCCCAGTGATTACTCAATGGATAATAGACCGAAGGTCCAGCAACTACCCGGGTCGATGACTTTAAAAAAGTTTCAATGAATGGATTTCCATATAAATTAACAAAGTTTACTCCAGCAAGTGCACCATATTGTACGAACCCTTTTTTGGATTGAGAAAAAGAAAGGTTACTAATGAAGAGAATTAGGACGAGAATTTTTTTCATTGAAGAGGAAGGTCTGGTTCAAAAATACCCGAAACTACCGCTCAAAAAGGCTGGGTTCATTTGGTTTATGCACAGGGAATGTTGAAATCGAAAAGAGCGTAAAATTTGCATTTAGCAGTTTAAATGCTACATTCAATCACCAATCACCCATAAAATCATCCATTTGCCTTCGGTCTTTCTTGGTCGGGCGACCTGCTCCTGGGGTTAATGCATACGATGACATGGCCGCTTGATGAAGCCTATTTTTTTCAATTTCTTGGGCCGGAGTACGATCCTCATAAAAATCTTTTACCAAGGGAGCCCCCATTCTTTTCTGCGTCACTTTAAGTACGTATATATGTTGATGCCAAGGTCCACGATGCAAAACGATCATTTCACCCACCTTCACCGACCTGCTTGCTTTCACGTTTAACTCACCAATTTTCACTCTCCCACGCTCGCAAGCCTCAGCCGCTAAAGCACGTGTCTTATAAAGTCGAATAGCCCACAAAAATTTGTCGATTCGTATTTTATCATTCACAGGCTCCATGCGACAAAAGTAATTAAGAATTAAGTCCCGATAGCTATCGGGATCAGAATTCAGAATTCAGAATTGCATCTCTTCTCGTTTCGCTCTGCGACTTCGACTCTCCGACTCTCCGACTCTCCGACTCTCCGACTCTCCTCGCGATACCTCGCGATCTCCGACTCAAATTCTTAATTCTTAATTCTGATTTCTGAATTCAATTCGTATTTTCGTATCGATTCGTATCGCGAAGCCTCGCGACGTGACCCTATGCTTAACGCTTCTGCTCTCAAGTCCATTCTCGATAAAGCGATCATCACTGTTCGCCGGTTTCCACATCCTATTCTAATTGCAAGTATTGCTGCTTGCTGTTTGATTTGGTTAATCGACGCGAAGGAGCGCGATCCATATTTTTATAACGTGATTCATTTCTTGCTTACTTTATCACTTGCTTTGCCTGCTTTTACGGGTCTCTGTTTTTTTAACGAACGAAGTAAGCATCCGTTCTATCTTCAATTGCTCGGGCAAATTACGTTGGTAATTCTTGGAGCTTGGTATTATTATTCTATCCCCGTATCTTTTGGTGAGAAGGATGCAGCGAAGCATGTAATTTTAATTTTGAGCATGCATCTTTGGGTGGCATTTGCTCCTTTTGTTCGATACCGTGAAATTCAAGGTTTTTGGCAGTATAATAAAAGTTTGTTTATTCGATTTCTTACCGCCACTTTGTATTCTGGAGTTTTGTTCGGAGGATTGGCTTTGGCCATTTTTGCTATTGATCAGCTTTTTGATGTGAGAATAGACGAAGAGAATTATGCTCGTTTATGGGTACTAATTGCAACGGTTTTTAACACGTGGTTTTTCCTCTCCGATTTACCTGAGAATTTAGATGGATTGAATCTGTCAACGGAATATCCAAATGGATTAAGGTTGTTCACTCAGTTCGTTTTACTTCCGCTCGTAACAATTTATTTGACGATTTTATATGTCTACATGTTTAAAATTATCATCAGTTCTAATTGGCCTAAAGGATGGGTTTCTTACCTCGTCATTGGATTTTCCACTGCTGGAATTTTAGCTTTATTATTGGTTTGGCCACTGCAAAGCAACGATCGATTTAAATGGATTAAAGCGTATGTGAAATATTTTTTCATGGCCTTGTTTCCATTGATCTTGATGTTGGCATTTGCTATTTATATTCGAGTGAAGGATTATGGCATCACAGAGAATAGATATTTCATCATTGTTCTTGCTTTATGGCTTTTTGTGAATGCTCTTTATTTTTTATTGAGTTCAGTAAAAAACATTAAAGTGATTCCAATGTCGTTGTTTTTTGTGGCTCTGCTTTCGGGATTTGGTTCCTGGAATGCATTTTCTGTAAGTAAAAATTCGCAGTCAAATCGACTCTTAGCATTTGCAGATCAGTATGGAATGTTGAAGGATAATAAGATGGTACCAGTGAGTAAAGGAGTGGTCATTCCCGATTCTGTGATGGTAGAAGTAAGTAACATTACGTTCTATCTAATCAATACACATGGTATTGAATCGATAAAGCCATTGCTGTCTCAAAATATTGACTCGCTTTCTAGAGAAAGTGGAAGATACGATTTAGCACGTAATGTTATGGCAAAATTGAATTTGGAATATACGAATGGTTATGAGTCAAAGATAGATCAATCGAAAAGGTTTAATTATTCATGTCAAGATAATTCAGACCCATTGGATGTGAAAGGATATTCTTTTTATAAATCGTTTGATTTTTATTATGAAGGTGAAAAGTTTTCTCCAGAGTTAAAGATTGATTCTGCACGATGGCTCGTTCTGTCGCTCAATGTTAACAATCAAGTGCTGTCGTGCAGTTTAAATGACGGTGAGGAATTGGAGTATGACATGAATTCTTTAGTTGAAAAATTGTTTGCTTATTATTCTAATGCGAATTATTCCGTTTCCCAAAAGGATTTAAGTATCTACTTTGAGAGTGATGCATTTAAATGTAAGATTGTTTTTAAATCAATAGAAGGAGAATATTTTATTGATAAGAAAATCGATAGGTTAAATCATGTGAGGATGGATGTACTTTATTTTGGAAAGTAGCTGCAATTAATAATATTGTATACCTTGAATAAAGAATACAATATTATTAATTCTCAAAAAGTTAATTATTTTTTAAAAACAGTATATCCGAGTATTCCAGTAATTAATACGAGTACAATGAATATAAAGAATATTGTTTTAGCTATTGAAGCTGCGCCTTCTGCTATTCCAGTAAAACCGAATATAGCAGCAACAATGGCAATTATGAGGAAGATGGCTGTCCATTTTAGCATAATGAAATATTATTTTACATGAAATGATTTATAAATTTGATTAATTGAGCGAAAGCGAAAGATAGAGACTCAATACTCCATTTTTTGCATCAGGGAAAGTGTAGGTTGTGCCTAGGAATGTTTCTTCTTTTCCTATAGTAGTCGTTCCATGATTGTAACGCAGCCCTAGACTTATTGCATTGAAATCTAATCCGACTCCTGCAGCTATCCCCAAATCAAACTTGTTGTAATCATCGGTATCAAGATTTTCTTCAAAATCAAAGAGATTGATATTGGATTCGTTTTTTGCTTTTCCACTAATTAAATAAGCTGCATAGGGACCCACATGAATATTTACAAAGTCTGTAATATTAATAACCAATAGGAGGGGTAGTTCTATGTAATTTAAGTTAAAGCGAGCAGTACCATCTACAAACAAGTTATTGTATTTCACTTCTGCTCCTTTCATAGAATAATATAATTCAGGTTGCAAAGCAAAATGATCAGATAGTGGTAATTTGGCAAATAGTCCTAAATTAATTCCAGTTAACATTTTGGTATCATCAACATTCTCTGCATAAAGGGTAGAAAAATTTAAACCTCCCTTTATTCCAATACGAGTTGGGATTGAATCTTGTGCTTGCATAAAGGAACTAAATAGTAAAAAGGTACTTACTAAAGCTAAGTGAAACAGTAATTTTGGGTTTGTTTTCATACGTTTATATATTGGGTGGAATGTAATTATTTAATTGGAATTATTTTACCGTTCAAATCCATGTGTTCCCCTTCCTTGAATTTTATTTTTGTACCATCTTTTTTAGTGTAACTGCCATCTTGCGAAACTTTTATTTCGTTATTCAAAGTAAGTGTGCTTTCAAGAGCAGAAAGTTGATTATTTTTTACGATCCACATTTTTCCTGATTTCATCATGATACCATCACCATGGTTTTCCAATGATTGGTGTTTCTTTAATGAATCTGGTGCCATCAATGTATCCTGGCTATTATATTTATCGCGATATTGATGAATACTGTCGGTAGTATTGTATTGAATGTCAGGCGGACTCATCTTCTTGTTGGCGGAATCGGTTTGAGCATTTGAAATTCCGCTAAACAAAATTCCAATAATTGCTATAATTAATTTTTTCATTTTGTATAGTGGCTTAGTTTATTTAGACTTCTTTTTGAATTTTTAAAGTCTGAAAATTTCTAAGATGTAGTTCTTTTAAAGTCAGTGGCCGTGTTCCTAACCTCATTCTTCACATCATCATAAGCTGATTTTCCTTTTGAAACAGTTTCTTCAACTTCTTGTTTTGTGTTTTCGAATTTTTCATTTATAGAATTGCAGAGTCCATCAAATTTTGACTTCAACTGATCTACCATATTATCGCTTTTATCCATAATATTTTTGCGAGTTACTGAACCTTTTTCCGGTGCAAATAAAATTCCTGCTACAGCTCCGATGGCAAGTCCTGCCAATGTTCCTAATACAATTTTTCCTGTGCTCATAATTTATTTGTGTTTTAATGTTTCAAGAATTCCATAATGAGAGATTAGTGAAACGAGTTAATATTTATTTAAAGTTTCTATTTTACTATGTATTTAAATTTAATCACAACACTTCCATTATTGATAGTTACTTCATTTGAACTACCAGAAGTTAGTGGGTTGAATGTTCCAGATGCAATTGTTTCTGGAGAGCTTAATAAATCTTCATCCACCACTTCGTATTTCCATTGTTCATTTGTAAATTGAATATTGCTTGTTGGTGTGAGTGAAGTCGCGGAAACATCATCTTGAATGTTTGTTGTAAAGTCGTAATCAGTACTTGAGTTTTTACCGAAGTTGATTCTTAAATCTGATCCGCTTCCATCAATATCCCAAGAATCTCCATTCGGATTGGTTGTAGGAACGCCAGAAATGTCAATAGTAGATGCGTAACGATATAAACAACCTGAATTTTCTTCGGCATTTGAATCATAATTATTGGCATTTTTATCAGTGCAGCCTTCGTTTTTTTTGCAAGCGGAAAGAGTTGTGCCTAGGACAATAATTGATAGAAATAGAATTTTGTTAATAGTCATAGTTTTTGTTTTGTAGGTAAATTATTTAATGACACTATTACCCCTTATAATATTTAAAAGAATGGAAATAGCAGCAATGACAAGTAGTATATGTATAATTGATCCTGCACTGTAAGCAAAAAATCCAATTGCCCAAGCAATTAATAAGATGACTGCGATTACATAAAGTAGATTTCCCATGTTATTTGTTATTTGTGTTGATTAAAGATTTCAAAAAGGGAGAAGAAAACTACTTACGGGTACTAAACTTCTCATTTTATTGTTTGATTGGTATTATTTAATATTTTAACTTCTTTCTGTAGAGTCATTTTGCATGTTACCAGTAGTAGTTCCGCGATTTGGACTTTGATCCCTGCCTCCTTCGCGTTTTTGATTTGTTTCATCACGATTCTGACCTCCTGTAGGAGTTTTATAATCGTGTTGGTGATCCTGGTCTTGATGCTCTCTCTGATTTTCTTTTGATTCTTCTTCTTCCTCTTCCATATCAGTAGATTTTTGAGTAGGGGTGTTTGTTTTTTGTTGAGGGTTCTGGTTATGTTGTCCAGTTTGGTTTTGGCTATTCTCAGTTTGCTGATTATTTTTGTTGTCGGTCATGATAAATATTTTAAAATTGTTTAATAATATAAATTACATTTTTTCTAATTTCCGTTGACATGTTAATGCATGATCAAGGTGAGTTCTTAATTCTTGAAGTGTTGAAGTGGTCCAAACTTTGATATCTGAGTCGGAGGCGTCGGTGGATGCTTTTTCAAATAATTTTATAGCATCTTTATGTTCTTCAACCATCTTATCACAATATTTTTCGTCAAAAGTTTTCATGGATTCCTTTTCCATTTTCTCATATGCTTTCTGTGCATCATCAGTTAATGAAGTTGGGATCGTTATTAGTTTTTGTTTTGCTAATGAAGTAAGTTCAGTTAATGATTTTGTATGTTCTGCTTCCATCATTTTGCCCAATTCTTTTATGTCAGTAGTGTTGCCTTTTTTTTGTGCAAGTTGTCCTAAGCTGATTTCTTCTAAACTGATTTCCGATGCGTTCACAAGAAATTGTGCATCTCGCACTTTGTCGTTATCATTAAATTTCTCATCATTTTGATCATCTGCAATTTCCTTGGTATCTTCCACTTTCTGTTCATTTCCACATGATACTACTGTAATTGAAATTACAAGGATGAATATTACTTTGAATATTTCTTTTTGATTAATACTTGGGTTTTTCATGCCGTTTGAATTTTAGAATTTCGAATGGACATTACAAAGATGCGTTCATTATAGAAAGTATTTATTACATGATTATGTAGAATTGTTATAATATTCCCATATTTTTATAAGTGCGCCATATAAATTATTAGTATAAGTTATTGCCTAGTATAGTAAAAGAGTGGTGAATCCCAAATGAGGGTAGTGGAAACTTCATAAAAGCACCTAAATACCAATTGTGTTATTTGTAAAGTTTGATTTGGTGACAAAAAAAAGCGAAGGAGAACGAGATCCCCTTCGCTTTTATTTTCAAAGTAGAGACTATAAAATTGCCTGTGCTCCTGTAAAGTATCCCTCAATTATTTTACTTTATCATGAACAGTTTTAATAAATGCATATTGTGAATTTTTTAGTGTTAGCTGCACAGTTGTGATGTCAGATAGGTTATTTGCTTTTAGCCGTAGTAGCTCTATACTTGTTAAGCTAAATGCTTCTGCTTTTTTAAGGAGGGTTGCAATTAGTGTTTCGTTGCCGGACAAGATTTCTTATTTTGCATTGTCTTTGTCAAAATCTTGCAAAGCGTCTCCTAATTCATTCATGTCATGATTGAATTCTCGTTTAAATGTTTCCCAATCGCTTTGCTCCGATTCATATTTGTTAATTTTAGCTTTTAATTCAGCGTTCTTTCGTTCAAGATTTTCTATCCTTTTCTCATATAAGGGATCTAATAGTTCTCCCTTTTTTGCCTTTTTTGCTTTTAGCTCCGTGATGCGTTTTTCATTTTTAATGATTTTTTCAAGCGCTTCAATTTTATAGGCATTCCATTCTTCATTTACTACTTCTTTTTTTGTTTCTTTCACCGCTTCTTGTTGTGCCTGGTTTAAATCTTGTTCTGCTTCTTGTACCTCTTCCCTTGAATTCTCTACTTTCTTTTCGTTTGATTGACATCCTAGAAAGATCGTTCCAATCGCAATTAGGGCTGCAAATAGGAATTTATTGTTTTTTGTTCTCATGTTATTTAGGTTTAAATGGGTTGAATAGGTTATAGTGTTGGTAGCTTTATATTTTCTTGTTCAACTATTTTCTTTATTTACTTTTTTAGAAATTTCTTCCACTTGTTGCATAAATTCAGTCACTTTAGTATCACTTTCAGGTCCAAATGCATCAACAAGAGTTCCTTTATTTCCATCACTAGTTTCAATTGCATATAATATGGAATTGTCTGCAGGATCAGAACTTCCTTCAAAGCGATGGAAATCGATAACCTTTACCTCTTCAGGCTGATAAATTCTTCCTGATTTTAATGCCTTTAAGCCCGATTGAAGAGCTTTGTAATCCTCAGTATATCCTTTCTCAACAAAGCTGTTCAGTGATGATACCATTGTTTTTAAGTCGGAATTATTTATTGGATTTTTCATTTTAAATTTATTTCTGTAATTAATTGTTTAAATAAGTTGCGTCTCACCAGAATTTGTTGAATCCGCGTCAGCATCTTCATTTCTAAAAGAATCTGTCTTTACATTTCCACCATTTTTTGCTTGATCTGATTTTGAAGGTTTATCTTTTGCTGAATGATCTGATCCTTCGGGTTCAACTTCTTTTCTCTTTAGTTTAGTAGCATTGAAAGATTTTATGGCGCGATGTTTTTTAAGTGTTGAGTTAGTAATTTTCTTTACACGTTTCTTTCTCGCGACTTTTTTTTAGTGATTTCAAAATAATTCATTAAGTCGGAATATCAACTTATTTATAAACAAGCACCTTCTCTTGAGATTTATTTTCATATGCATAATTTCTAATGTTTGAAAGTGTTTTCATTTCAATCCATATGACTAATGATTGAATGAAAGATGGATTATTAATATCAACGAAGCCTTTGATATTCTTTTCCCAGCAAAACAGTAAAATTTGGTGTAATTGATTTATATATTTCAAATTTTTAGCAGCTTTGGCACCTAAATGCTTACTTCCATGTAATCCGGAAATATAAAATTTGTATTTAGGTAGGAGGTACACTGTTTTTTCCCAGTCATTCTTTAATAAAACTTCACCATCATGTTCAATAACGATAAGAAATTTATTGTTGAAATTTTCACATTGACTAATCAATGAACTTAGATTCGATACGTTTGGACTATAGAGGAGATTCATGTTGGTAAAATTTTGTTAATTAATTGTATATTGTTACCACAACAACGTATTTTTCTAAGCGTGATATACAAAGATGAAACCAATCACTTTTAAAAACATTATACAATTAATAGTAAATTTTACAAAATTCACATGTTTTGGGCGCTGAAAATGCCTTATTAGAGTGCTTTAAACTGGAAGATAAATAGTAAAAGTGGCACCAACATCAGTTACTCCTTCGGCAAATATGTAACCAGCATGGTTTTCGATAATTTTTTTACAAATTGAAAGACCAATGCCTGTTCCTGCAAATTCAGTATCATGATGCAAGCGGTGGAATAGAGTAAAAATACTTTCAGCGTATTGTTGATCAAATCCCATTCCATTGTCGGTAAATTTTATTTTATAAAAATTCTTTTTCGATTCTGTATTTAGTACGGATTGTTCTTGTGCAATAACTTTTTCGCATTCAATTTTAATTTCAGGAAGTACGGACTTTTTGCTGTACTTTATGGAGTTACTAATTAGGTTTGTAAATAACTGTTGAATTTGAAAAGGTATTACAGTTAATTCTGGTAAAGAAACAGAATTTATTATAGCATTTTTTTCATCTATAATCTGTGCTAAATCCTGTTGCGCAGCTTCTAGGATAAGATTTAAATCTGCTTTCTCAAAAACTTTTTCTGTTTTATTGGTACGAGAAAACAATAGTAAATCATCAATAAGTATACGCATTCGAGTTGCAGAAATCTTTATTCTAGTAAGATATTCTTTGCCTGATTCAGACATATCTGCTATTTCCTTTTCAGATATGCGCGATATGAAAGTTAATATTTTGCGAAGCGGCTCTTGTAAATCATGGCTTGCAACATGATTAAATGAAGCTAATTCCTTATTGCTTTGTTCCAACTCCCTGTTTCTTTCTTCTAAAATAAGATGATTCAAATGCTGTTCCGTCACATCGCTGTTAATGCCAATTAGTGTTTTTTTACCTGTAGAATCAATGAGCAATTTGCTTAATGACTTTATGTAACGTACTTCACCATCCTTACGAGTGATTCTAAAAAAAGCACTTGGATAACCTTTGCCTTGTATTACTTCATTGCCACCTTCAATAATTTTAGGCTTATCTTGAGGATGAACAAACTTCAGAAAATTCTCAATGGTCGCTTCAAATGATTGTGGCTCGCACCCTAATAGCCGGTATTGGTTGTCCGAATAATGTAGTTTATTGGTTTCTAAATCCCATTGCCATGTACTGAAATCGCCTATTTTTTCTGCATGTTCCATGGATGCCAGAACGATGCGCAATTTTTCGTTGGCTACTTTTTCCTTTTTTAAATCTCTGTTAATTTTGTAATACGAAAATGCAAAAACACACAGTGAAAATAGAAGAACCAATAAAGTGATGAAAGGTGTAATTGAAATTTTAGAATAGTATTTTTGTTGTCGCTCGTTTAAATAAGTATTTTCCAATTTATTCATTTTAATAATATGCGAACTCACATTTTCCATCAAGTTTTTTCCTACACGCATGTTAGCGGTTTCTAAGGATTGGTTGTGTGGGATTTGTTTTCTTACAAGTAAAGTCTTTTCTAATTGAGCGAAACGCAGATTGATTAAATAATAAAGTGAATCTAAGTTGTTTTGTTGTTGAAGATTATTCTCTATAAGTTTTTTTAACTTGTTAAAGGATCCGTTTATTTTTTCAAGAGCAGTATTGTAGGGCTGAAGAAATTCAGTTTCGTTTGTAGCTAAAAAACCTCGTTGTCCCGATTCCGCATCTTTAAGATAGGAGAACATTTTTTCTAGTTCAATATTAACCATGTATGAATGATTAATCCAATCTGATGATTCAGCAATTGATGTAGAATGCTTATAAAATATGCCGGAAATAAAAATAAGTATAAACAAGGAAATAGCAAAAATTGCATTTAAGAAAAAGGAAGGAGTAAAGTGTTTTTTGAAATTCATTTATGGAATAGAATAGATTATAAACTCAATAAAAAATTATCTCTGTTTAGTCCTGATGTATGATATTGCCAATTTATAGTTATTACTTCAGATAATATTTTTTTAAGTGTATCAAAATCACTTGGTTTTTTAATATAGACGTTTGCACCATTGACAAAGGTGTGTTCAATATCTTCCTCCGAAGCAGAAGTCGAGTAAATCGCAATGGCAATATCTTTGAATCGATCATTTGTTTTTATTTCTTTCAAGCATTCCATGCCGTTTTTTAGTGGCATATTCAAATCAAGAAATAGTACATGTGGTAATATAATATTGGGTTGAGTAAGATGTTGAATTAATTCAACTCCGTCATTCACAGTTCGAACTTTGGTTCTTATTTTCATTTCTCCGAAAGCATCCATAAAAAACATGCGGTCATCTTCATCATCGTCGGCAAGTAATATGTGTATGAGTTCATTCTGCATGTTGAATTGTTTAGTTAAAGTTTTATGTGTAATTACAAATAAATACTATTTTACCCTGGCTCGCTAACGATATTTCGTCTTTTGTTTATTATTCGTTGGAAGGTAGAAGGCGTAAGTCCTGTAACATTTTTAAATTGAGTACTAAAATGCGCCGCACTGCTGTAATTGAGCTGCCAAGCTATTTCTGTAAAGCTTAATTGGTTTGTAGTTATCATCTGCTTAGCACGTTCTGTTTTTTGAATGATAATAAAATTTTCTATAGAAGTAAACGTAACTTCAGAAAAAACATTGGATAGATATCCAAAACTATAATTAAGCTTGTCGGACAAATACACTGAAACTTTTGAACTTTGTATTTTATCGTCCAAATAAACCATTTCAATTATTGCATCTTTTATTTTTTGAACAAGAATGCTTTTTTGAGATTCTACAATATCAATTCCGAAGCTCTTCAAACAAGCTTGAAGTTCTTTAAACATATCATTTGAAATAGTTCCATTCAATTCTACTTCTCCATATGCAATTAGGGAATAGGAGATTTCAAATTGATTCAATTGTTCTTCAAGAACTTTTCTACAAACAGTAGGCATATCATATTTGAGGTAAATTTTCATCTTATTTTTGTTTTATTGTTAAAATTCAAAAAT
>JANOAX010000271.1:0-13246 GCA_031411335.1 Bacteroidota bacterium | reverse complement strand
GGGCTCTTCTTTTAAGATTTTGATGGCAAGCTTCTATTTTATTTAAATCCCCTATTCCAAATAGACATAACAAATTATTCTTCTCCATTACTATTCCTTCTTCTACAAACTCAAATTCATCGCAAATTTTTAAGGTAATCTGTATTTGTTTTATCATCCAATCAATAGGCAGCATTTTACTTTTTAATACTTCGATTAAATGAATATTTCGATTTACAAGAACCTTATTAAAATAATATTCCGAGTAATTACTCTTATCTAATTTAAAATTTTCAAAACTTACAATCATATTGAGCAACTTATTCATCATCCTTTCGCAGAGTTTCCTATATGACTCGACGCTATTCTTATCAAGATTTTCATAGAGTACTTTGATCACTTCATCCTGTTCGATTCCTTTATTCTTTCTTAATAACTTAAACATTTTCAATAACTTACTTCCCATATCTGTCCTTTGACTTAAATCCTTAGTTAAAGAATTCACTTCATTGATGGTTAGGTTAGTAATAAAGATGGAAATTACTTTGTGGTTACTCATGATTTTAGTAAATTTACATCGTTAAATAAGAAATTCTCATGTTAGAAATAATCATTGCTCTTTTACTTTCTCTTGGAATTAATACTTCTGAAGGTGGTGCTATTGTTATAGACCAGCAAACAGGAATTGTTTTTGGAGTTGGCAATACTGCAACTGGAACTAATTCTTCATCTAACACTAACAATACCCCTGTTTACATTTTAATTCAAGACGCGAACGGAGAATATCATTTAATTCGAAAGTAATCATTTATATCCAATTTTAGCATTTTTCGTGATATTTTTATTCTATAAAAATCAACTACTTACATTAAATTTAGATTCATTAAGTTGAATTTTGACTGTTTTTAAGCATCCAAGCGATCTTTCTTTGTCCCTTGATATGAGGTAACGACCATTTACTTTAGCAGAAGTAAAGGGTTTTTGTTATTCAACAGTAATTGTTTTGGCTTTTCTGTGTAGACCGAGTCCCGCCATGGCGGGACTTTGTCTTTTTACCCAATTCCTTTAAATACTATTTACTATTGTATATCAAGTATTTAACATTTTATTTATTTAAGTTTTCACCTGTTTTTTACTATTATCAATCCAAAACATTAGCCCTAAAAACAGTCGCAATATATTGATTAACAATAATTAACTATGATTCAAAAAATCATAAAATAGGATATTTAACCGCTTTAAAGTTCCATGTGCCTTAATCTTGTCCCTTGATTTGGGCTAAGAGCCGATATACATTTGTTCTCAGTAAGGGTTTTGTTGTTCCAGCCGCTAACCCGGTGGAAGGTGAAAGGGCTTCTCAAAAGGAAGCCCTTCACTATTTAGACATACTCCACTTCATTTATGTCTTTAGTACCTTAATTTAATAATGTAGTAAAATTCGTTTCAATTGGGTGTTTGTATTCACTGACCGAAGAACTAAATTTAATTTTAATTAAAACAAGATTTATTTCACCAAATAGCTTTCCGTCGTTTTGCTTTTCTTAGCCTTACTTTTCTTTAGAAGAAAAGTAACCCCGCAAATACGGGGCAGGCGCCAGAATCGCCCTGTGCAAGCCCGGCGGGGGAGCATTCCACAACAATGTTTGGCAACCCTAGGCCTGAACAGTTATCATTCAAACACCGTTTTCACTTTCAAATTTTTAATTGTAATAACACCAATCCTAATTGCAGTTCAGTCTGGGTTACCACTAAATAATATTCCTCTCCATCATAAAATTTTATCTAACTAATTGGCTCCCTTTTGCGCCGTACTTGCAAGGGGCAAATTTCGGAGTGCCGCAGATTAAAATTTAGAAATAGTAGTTTGGCAGAAAAGCAAAAAGCTTATATTAATTAGAATACACCTCAATTCACTTTGAATCATTTTAAATAGTATTAGCGCTCCATTTATAATACTTAGGTCTTCCACCTTCTTAATACTTCTTTTGTGTGAAAAGAATAATTTGTATATTATTGCCTCATGAAGCCACTCTCCCCTCTGCAATTGAAAGAATTTCTTGAGGAGAAAGTAATGCAATTCAATACTATTTCATTTATTGAAGAAGATCCCATTTCCATTCCACATCAATTCTATTTAAAAGAAGATAGAGAAATTGCAGGATTCCTCACCGCTCTTATTGCTTGGGGTCAGCGAAAAGTGATTTTAAAGAATGCGCAAGAAATGATGCAAAGAATGGATCAGCAACCACATGATTTTATTTACCATCACACGTCCAAAGAAAGAAAATCGTTTAGTGATTTTGTACATCGTACATTCAATGGAATTGATGCCATGTACTTGTTAAAAGCTTTGCAATCACTCTACACCTCTCAATCTAGCCTTGAGGATGTTTTTTCAGAAGGCATTCAACAGAAAAAAGATCTATCAGTAGCAATCCACGCTGCAAGAACGAAAATTTTATCATTTGCAGCTCCTGGTCGGACTGGAAAACATATTGCCGATCCACTACGCAATTCTTCCGCAAAAAGAATTTGTATGTATTTACGTTGGATGGTGAGAAATGATAAAACGGGTGTCGACTTTGGCATTTGGAAAAAGATAAAACCAAAGGACTTGTATTGCCCTCTCGATATTCATTCAGGAAGAGTAGCCAGAGCACTCGGAATTTTAGACCGAAAACAAGATGATTGGAAAGCAGTTACTGAATTAACAATTAATTTGAGAAAATTGGATAAAAATGATCCCGTTAAATATGATTTTGCGCTTTTTGGTTTGGGGGTTAACGAAGGCTTTAAGTAGGTTACGAATTACGAATCATTACGAATGTACGAATTACGAATCATACGAATCATACGAATGCACGAATTACGAATCATTACGAATTACGAATCTTTAGGAATGTAAGATCCAGATTGCTATCGGGAACGAATCTATAAAAGCACTAATTCGCGAATTAGAAAGTTCCGCTCTTAAAAGCTATCGGGAATCCTTCTCTCCTACTCTCCCATCTCCGACTCTCCCATCACTTCGTAAATGTGGTATTGATTTCTTCATCCGATGGAAAAACGATGGCATCATCGCCTGTTCTGCGCACCCAGTACAAATATTTTCCGGTTCCGTTGCATGCATAACCGACGATGGTATCATTTGGATGCATGTTGAGACGAGAAAATGTTTTCCAGCGCTTATCCTTTTCTTGAGCTGCTACTTTTACATCTAACAGCTCCGTGCAATCATTTCGAAAATAAGCTCTATAACTTTTTGAATAATCGGTGCATTGCGAACAAGGCTTAGACCATTCGCTTTTATATTTCACTAGGCATTTGTTCAAATCATCACTTGAATCCACAAAGCTGAAGACACATAACAAAATAGCAAATCCTAGAATTGTTCCGAGTGAATATGTAATTAATTTTTTCATTTACAATAATTGTTTTTTAATATAATTTTTGCTTCTGCATTGCCTTTTTGTTTTGATTTATTCCAATCATCGCAAGCCCCTTCTTTATCTCCTAACCCTTTTTTTGCAAAACCTCGGTTGTTATAGGCTTCTTGATTATCGGGGTCCAATGCTATTGCTTTATTAAAATCTGAAATTCCTTTTTCATACTCTGATAATCGATTATATGCTCCCCCTCTAGAAATATATGCATTTACATGATCTGGATACATTTCAATTACATGATTGTAATCGCTCAACTCCCCTTCAAAATCACTCAACATTCCCTTCATAAATCCACGTTTAATCCATGCATCTTCGTAAGAACTATCTTCTTTGATAGCGATATCAAATGATTTAATCGCCTCTTTCGTTTTTCCTTGCGCAAATAATTGCATGCCCTTTTTATACGCTTGATCTGATTTCTTCTTATCCTGAGCTTGTAAAGAAAAGGAGTAAAATAGGATGATCGAAAAACTAATCCAATATAACGGCTTCTTTATATCCATTTTCTGATGTGGCTCTAATTAAGTGTTCGAATGCGATTTTTAAGGAATTAAACATCTTTTCATCCTTAACTGGAATACTGAAACGCCCATATCCTTTTTTTATTTTTTGTAAGGTTAGTACTCTTGTTAAACATTCCGGTTGATCTTTCATGCACGGAATACATAATAATCCGTCTTCGGCTTCATAAGTAATTTTCAAATCTAAATCGGGTGTCGGTACTTTATCTTCACGTACAATCTCTCCTTTTTCATTGTAAAAAGAAACCAGCAACGTTGTGTTTTTACAAGTCACCTTATATCGATCTCCTAAAACTTTATTGATGTAAGCAATAGTCTCGCCACGTTCGGGGGTCTGACTGTAAGAAATGTCCGAAAATAGATTCATTATAATTATCAGGCATAGTAGTTTGCCTTTTAGAAGTTGATGGAGAAATAGGGCTCTATTCATAGGGATCAAATTTCATCATTCTACTTCAAAACGCAAGAGAAAGTTGCTCTAAAAAAGCAATGATCTGGAGCAAACTAACCAACGATTGCCTTATGTTATACCTCATGCCACAATTTAATTGGCTGAAAACTCAGCTCTTACTTGGGCTTCTGCTCATGGTCGGACCTTTATTCGCACAACAAAATTTCCTTGAAATTCCTGTAAAACTGGAGATCGAAAAAGGAAATATGTCGGAAGTGGTCATTAAAGTCAAAAAAGAAGGAAAAGACGCTTTTACTCAGAGTGGTGCTAGTAAAATGCGATTCAAGCTCGACTTCAATAAGAAGTACACGCTCATCTTCTCAAAACCTGGCTATATTAGTAAGACCATCGAAGTAAATACTAAGGCTCCTTCAGGACGTATTTCTTCTGGATTTGATCCTTACAAGATCGGTGTTAAACTCTTTCTTCAAAATCAGGAGAATATGGTCATCTACAATCAAGCGGTTGCTCAGATTAAGTATGATCAGAATTTAGATGAATTCAATTTTGAAACCGATTATTCGAAATCGATTTTATCAGCCGTTACCAGAGACGATGCAGAAGAAAAACAAGCAGAGGATACCGCTTCTGCTTCTAGTACATCTCCCAGTACGCAGTCGGGAAGTGATGAAAGTGTAACTCCTGTTACAGCTAGTACATCTACCACAAATGGAGATGTACAAGACAAAGCGAAGACGGAGGAAGCAACGGAAGTAAATCCATCCATGGCAGCCAACCAACAAGCCAATGAGGAATTGCCTCCATCCGGAAAAACAAATGAAGGCAATGAACCTCCTCCTGCTGGTACTGTAAATACAGGCGAGGAAAAACCTAATAAAGGAAGTGTGAATGGTGGTGAAACGCCTCCTCCAACTAAAAATGGAAATGGTGATCAAGATCAACTAAGTGCTCCCACTTATACAGCCGATAAAGATGCGAAAGGTGGTGGTATTTTACCAGCTTCCGGAAGTGAAAACAATGCGCCAAGCATCTCTGTAAATTCTTCAGCAGAAGCTCCAAGTGATGGTCCTCAATATTCCGAATCAGAGAACATCACCAGAGAGGATATTGTGGAAAGAAATAGAATCATCACCAAAATAAAAGTAATCAAGAACGGAGTGGAAACAGAATATAGTCGTGTCAATTATAGTTGGGGTGGCAGATACTTTTTTAAAAATAATGTGATGTCGATCTCTGAAACTTTGTTTGTACAATGGACTGGGGTACGGAATTAATTCAGAATTAGGAATTCAGAATTCAGAATTATCCGCAAAGCAACGCTATAGAATAGGTTCGCAATTTGTTGCTTGGTTTCGTTGTTAAATGATAAATTACTACCTATGAAATTGAGGAGATCACCCTTTTTCTATTGCAATTCATCAAAAAGTAAAGGGTAAAGGCAATTTTGGAGAATAGCTTTGTTCTTCATGAATAAAGCCATGAGAATTCAAGAATTCAATGCCTTGCATTTTATTTCGCTTACGGAAGATCAAAAAGAAAGGTTAAGAGAATATATTCAACTTCGCGAAGTTCGAGGTAAGCCTTCCCGGTTTCAGATTTTACGCGGATTAGTTAGAACAAAAGCTTTTACGAGATCGGTTTATCCTCCGAATTGGAAAGTAGCGTGATAATTAAGAATTAAGAATTCAGAATTCAGAATTAAGAATTCAGAATTTTCTCGTGATAGTTTTCGGGATGTGAATTTTTAAACTTGCCTGCTGCAGCTAGGCTCGACGAACTCTACGGTTAAGCAACGGACGCAACGAAGGATAAAGCAAAAATGGTCTAGGATCAAATCCGTTACCATCCGATTTATCCGCTTCATCCGTGTTCAAAATTAAAAAGTTCAATCTATCAGATAACAATAAAAAAAGGCTGGATTTTCATCCAGCCTTTTTCATTTATTTCTTAACTTTTTATTTATCGATAGAAATTAATTCTACTTCAAATATTAAGGTTGCATTTGGTCCAATCTTACCACCTGCTCCACGCTCTCCGTAGGCAAGGTTTGAAGGAAGGAATAACTTCCATTTAGATCCAACTGGCATCAATTGTAATGCTTCTGTCCAACCCGGTATTACTCCGCTTACTGGGAAGCTTGCTGGTTGTCCACGCTCAACAGAACTATCGAAAACAGTTCCATCAACTAAAGTTCCATGATAGTGAGTAGTCACTTTATCATTTAAACCTGGCTTTGCTCCGGTACCCTCTTTCAACACGATATATTGCATACCGCTAGCTGTAGTTTGAACACCTGGCTTGTTTTTGTTTTCTGCTAAGAAGGCTTCACCTTTCTTTACTTCAGCTGCTCCAGCTACTTTTTGTTTTTCTGCCATAAATCCTTGGATAATACGATCAGCATCTTCTTGCTTCATCGTTGCAGTTCCTGCAAATACATCTTTCAATGCTTGTGACATTACATCCACCTTCACAGAATCAAATCCGCTTGTTTTAAGGTTGTTGCCGATGGCTACGCCGAGTCCGTAGCTAACTGAATCAATTGTGCTGCTCATTTTAATTTCGGTTTTTTTGTTTTGGGCGTTACACGATGCGACCATAAAGGCGGCTGCCAAAACTGGTAATATGCTTTTTTTCAAGTTCATTGATTTGATTATTGGAGGGGCGAAGGTATAAAAATCCTTGATGTAATTCCCAAAAAAATATGAAGGGTTTGTGAAACAGTTTTAGCATTATTCGAATTCAATTACTTGGAGACACTATCTTTGGAACAATGGATTTTAAACTTATTTCAGATTTTTCTCCAACAGGAGATCAACCCGAAGCTATTAATCAGCTAACCAGCGGCTTAGAAAATGGTGATCTTCACCAGACGCTGCTTGGGGTAACAGGCTCGGGAAAGACCTTTACGGTGGCTAATGTGATCAATAATGTCCAAAAGCCCACATTAATTTTGAGTCATAACAAAACGTTAGCGGCTCAATTGTATAATGAGTTTAAACAGTTTTTTCCTGAAAATGCGGTGGAATACTTTGTTTCTTACTACGATTATTATCAACCCGAAGCGTATATGCCGAGCAGCAATACGTATATTGAAAAGGATTTAGCCATTAATGAAGAGATTGAAAAATTACGTTTGAGCACTACGACTTCCCTACTATCGGGTCGTAGAGATGTAATTGTGGTTTCTTCCGTTTCTTGTATTTATGGTATGGGGAACCCTGCCGATTTTGCAGAAAATATTATTCGTATTCAGGTAGGACAAAAAATATCGCGAAACGCCTTTTTGCATTCCCTTGTGAGTAGTTTGTATTCGCGTGCAGGCGATGAATTTAAAAGAGGAACCTTTAGAGTACAAGGTGATACGGTGGATGTGTTTCCCGCCTATCGAGATGTGGCTTATCGGATTAGTTTTTTTGGAGATGAGTTGGAAGAACTTTCGACGATTGAACCGTCTACTGGAAAAAAATATGAGAAGCACGACCATTTAGCTATTTTTCCTGCTAATCTTTTTGTGACGAGTCCGGCCCGACAACAAAATGCGATTCATGAAATTCAAGAAGATCTCGTGAAGCAAATTGAATATTTCAAAAGTTTAGGTAGACATTTAGAAGCTAAGCGCCTCGAAGATCGTGTGATTTTTGATTTGGAAATGATTCGCGAATTGGGTTATTGTTCGGGTATTGAAAATTATTCACGTTATTTTGATGGACGCGAAACAGGCAAGCGACCTTTCTGTTTGATGGATTATTTCCCTGATGATTTTTTAATGGTGATTGATGAGAGCCATGTCACCTTACCACAAATTCGGGCTATGTATGGCGGCGATCGTTCTCGCAAAATTAACTTAGTAGAATATGGTTTCCGTTTACCAGCAGCCATAGACAATCGTCCTTTACGATTTGAAGAGTACGAAGAAATTCCAAAGCAACATATTTATGTGAGTGCAACACCTGCTGATTATGAACTAGAAAAAAGTGAAGGAATTATTATAGAACAAGTGATTCGTCCGACGGGATTATTAGATCCACCTATTGAAGTGAGGCCTGTGCATAATCAGGTAGATGATCTATTAGAAGAAATTGAAAAAGTCATCAAGAAAAAAGAGCGTGTTCTAGTTACTACGTTGACGAAAAGGATGGCTGAAGAATTAGCGAAGTACTTGACAAAATTGGATATCCGTTGCCGTTATATTCATTCTGAAGTAGAAACATTAGAACGTGTAGAAATTTTGAGAGATTTACGATTAGGTGTGTTTGATGTATTAATCGGAATTAATTTACTCAGAGAAGGATTAGATCTTCCCGAAGTTTCGTTAGTGGCTATTTTAGATGCGGACAAAGAAGGCTTTTTAAGAAGTAACCGTTCATTAACACAAACCGCAGGACGTGCTGCTCGGAATTTAAATGGCAAAGTAATTATGTATGCTGAGAAAATCACGAACAGCATGCGAATGACTATGGAAGAAACGGACCGTAGGAGAATCAAACAAATGGCTTATAACGAAGCCAACGGAATTACGCCTACCGCATTGAACAAAGCGAAGACAGGAATTTTTGAACATTTAGAAAGCAAGAGTGGAAATCTATCTCGTGCCTATTTAGAAAAAACTGAAATCAGTGCGGCAGCCGATCCCATCGTTCAGTTTATGGGTAAAGACCAACTCGATAAAGCAATACAGTTTGCTCGTAAAAACATGGACAAATCGGCCATGGAGCTCGATTTCGTAGATGCAGCAAAATATCGTGATGAACTGTATAGTTTAGAAAAACTTCGCTCAGAAAAATTCGGAAAAATAGTATGAGTCCTACCCTACTTATACTTAGTATATGCCTCTATTTGATGAGTCTGGTGGCTTCATTATTAATTGGAATGGCCTCCAAACGATTTTCGCCAACTGCCATTCGAATTCCAATCCTAATTCATTTTCTATTGCTCATCATTACGCTTCTTCTTTTCTTTTTAGATGTGCCGCTACACCATTCATTTATGCTTATCACTTTCTGCAGCGGACTTCTTCTTTCTGTATGGGCGCTAAGGAAAAAGGAACATTTCTTAACCATTAAAATTTACTTCGGACTATTCCTGCTCAGCTTCATCCTATTTATTTCATCACCCGGTAAATTATTTTATTTGATTAGCGGAAATATCCAACAATATAAACCAGAAAAGAAAATTGACTTACAAGAAAACTATTTTCTCATTGAGCAGCGAAGTATGTTTACCGTTCCCTCCGATTCCACTCCTTATAAAATCGTGAAGCAAAGTGGTTTTTATAAAAAGACTTTATTGAGGGATGTTTTCATTGAAGATGAAATCGATAAAGGAAGGATGATACTCGCCAATGAAGATACGCTCGTCATTGAATTTTCTTTTAAAACTAAGGGCAAACAAATTCGAGGATTTAAACCTGGAAATCAGAAAAATACTTTGCGTAAAATAAAACAATTTTAGAGTACTATTAGAAAATTTGAAAATGAATCTATTTGAAAATTTGAAAATGAATTAAGTAAATTAATGCCCATATCTTAAAAAATCATAACAATCATAATAAATCAGCGGCCCAAAATAACATTGTTTAACCAAATATTCATTTAAAGAACGATTAATAGTTGACAAACCCGTTCAAATCCATTAATATTGTATTATGCAAATCATTATGAAAAAAATAGTACTTGGGACACTTCTCGTTGTCCTTTCACTTCACGTTTCCGCTCAATCCAATTCGTCAGAAATATATCTTCTCGACATCGTCCAAAAAGACGGAAAACACATGGCTACCACACCATATCGTGTTACGCAAAATGATTATTACGATAATCAACCTTGTTTTAGCAAAGACGGACAATTTTTATATTTCGTGGCTCGACCTGATACCATCCAAAGTGACATTTACGAATTTCACATCAAGAAAAAAATAATGCGTCAGGTAACGAACACTCCAGAGAGTGAATACCAACCGCAGCTTATTCCTTTTGCTAAAGATAAAATTTCAGCGGTCATCGTAGAGTTGGAAGGTGCACAAAAATTGTATGAAATGAAGTTGGATGGATCTAATTATGAGTTATTGATGCCTAATGAAGATTCACTCGCTTACTATTGTTGGATGAACGATACTACCGTTGGAGCTTTCATGTTAAATGGTGGTGGTGGTACTTTGCATCAGTTCGATATGATTCCTCAGCAAAGTATTATTTTGATGGAAGGTGGTTTTGGTAGATGCCTCGCCGTTATACCGGGGACCAACATTTTAACGTATGTTCAGAAAGGTAGCGATGGCAAAAACACATTGATGCGTTACGACATGAGCAATGAAGAGCGAATGCCTATGCTTGAATTCCCTGCAGGAGTTGAAGATTATTGCTGGGGACCTAAGGAATTAATTTTCTGTAGCGATAAAGGCATTTTGTATATGTACGATACGAAATTAGAGGATTCAAAATGGATTTCCATCGGTGATTTTTCAGAAACCATCGGAACCTTTTATCGCATGACAATGAATGCCACAGGCGATAAAATTGCCATTGTTACTTACAAAGGCGAAAAACCATAATTGCTTTTCCTGAAGAGGAAAAACTAAAACCACTTTCTTGAATAAGGAATACGATTTCATCATCACCGGCCAAGGGCTTGCGGGGAGTTTACTCGCTTGGTTTTTATTGCAGGCTGGTAAGAGGGTTTTAGTCGTAGATCCACAATTAGAAAATACTTGTTCGCGTATTGCGGCAGGGATGATTCATCCGGTTACAGGTAGGCGCATTGTGAAATCATGGAATGCAGATTTATTTATTCCATTTGCCAAAGCCACTTACAAAGACATCGAAGACAAACTCGCTGAAAAATTCTTTGAAGACTATCCTGTCTTTGAAATTTATCACGACATCGGTCATCGCAACGATTGGGCAGGACGTAGTGCCAGCGATGGAATGTCGGAGTATGTGAAAGACGAATGCGATGCTACTGATGCTCCCAAAGGAACAAATGCACCTCACGGAGGTAGATGGGTAGTGAATGGCGGTTGGTTAGATACCAGAAGATTTCTTGATACTATTCAACGATACCTTCAGGGAAACAATTCATTTCACAAAGGCATTTTAAATTACGAGGAAGTAGAATTCGGTGAAGCGTTTATCACATGGGGAGATTACAAAGCCACCAAAATTATTGATTGCAGCGGCGTGAATGCAATTACACATCCCTTGTTCAAACATCTTCCATTTAAACCTTGCAAAGGAGAATTACTACAAATAGAATCGGATGGGCTACCGAAAGATTGTATTCTTCACGGGCATGTAAAAGTGATTCCGTTGGGAGGCTATCAATACATCTGTGGAGCGACTTATGATTTCAACAACATCGATGAAATTCCTACACAAGAAGGAAAAGAAAAACTAATTGCCTCTCTCGAAAAAATCATCTCTCCCTCCTATCGCATCAGTGGCCATTTTGCATCCATTCGACCCAGCACGATTGATCGAAGACCGATCATTCAACAACATAAAGATCAACCCTTACTCTATATTTTTAATGGCTTAGGCTCTAAAGGGGTGATGATGGGTCCGTGGATGGCGAGTTTACTCGTTAAACATTTAGTTTTAGGAAAGAGTTTGAATGTTGGTCCCGATAGCTATCGGGATTAGAT
The DNA here is from genome assembly GCA_031411335.1 of Bacteroidota bacterium. Lineage (GTDB taxonomy): Bacteria > Bacteroidota > Bacteroidia > AKYH767-A > OLB10 > JAJTFW01. Next base: position 1,249 of record JANOAX010000271.1, on the reverse strand, counting down.
ACTCGATACTCGATGCTGGATGTTGGAAGTTGGTAGCGAGGTAACGTGATTGGATGTAAAGCGCGACATATTGTGATAAAAAATGACAATTTCTAATAAATCAATTTCTAATTTTCGTGAGGAATTATTTTCTCGCCAATGATCACCAGTTCATCACCTACTCTCATTTTTTTTCCGACTTCAGAGGGCGGGATAAGGCAATTCACAGAGAGATGATAATGGTGGCCATACTCATTCAGCTTTGAAGTTTCAGATAGCGTCAGGGATCGTTGTATTGCAAACGTTTTTTGAAAAGAGGATAAGACTTCACCTGAGTCTGGATTTCTGGAAGGCACAACACAACGGGCGCAGGGACTCATTCCAATAATCGATACATCACCTATCTTAAACTCTACACCATTTCCAATGCTAGAAAACAATTGATCTTCCCAAAATGCAGAAACACCATCAAACTCTAATGTAACACGGAATCTTCTTCTTATTTCTACTAAATTCAAATTTGGATACCATTCCGATGTGGTCAGCAAACTCAATGTTGAAACTACGGTAACTCCTCCTTGATCAGGTAAATCCAAAAATCTTCCTGTTTTACTTTGACTCAAACTTACTGGCTCACTAAAATAATCAGACAAATAAGATTCAATTTTCGAAATCTCATTTTCAAAATTAAACTCATTCCATAAAGATTCTGATTGCGATTTTAATGACATAATTTTATTATCAAAATCAACCGAAGAATGTAAAAAATGCACGAGGGGATTTGCCTTACCGTTCACATACTTTCCATTCCCATCAAACATCGCAAACTCACGATCGTGTAGCAAACATCCACCCTCTGAAATAACGGCTTCCTGCAAAGATTGACTACTCAACCCTTTGATGGGATATATGGTTATTTTTTGAAGTATAGGTCGACCCATAAAATGAGAGTTGATTTAGAAACTGAAACAAACTTAGTCATAAAGGCCCGAAATATTTTTACAAAACCTCCTGAAATCGCGAAGTCTTGTCGACCAACACCTAAATCAACAAATTATTAAACGATCGTTTTCAACGGATTCTCTCCGGCATCCATTAGTTGAAGCAAGTCATCCATCAACATATTCCCTATTTCCTTTCCTTTTTTAATTTGATGAATGGGAGTGTTAACATGCCAAACGAAAACACTATTGTGAACAAGCCCTTCATACTTCCACATGAAATCACCATAGCGCCTCATAATCGTAAAATCGGATGACGATTGAGAAGC
>JANOAX010000270.1:0-7503 GCA_031411335.1 Bacteroidota bacterium | reverse complement strand
TGTTAGGTTTGTTGTTCAACCTAGACTAATTATGGCCAATAAATTATTTACAACGAAGTCAATCGATCGTTTAATGCGTGAATCATCCGGTGAACATGATGGTGAACATACACTAAAACGAACCTTAGGAAAAACAAACCTCGTGATGCTCGGTATTGGTGCTATCATCGGTGCTGGTATTTTTGTATTGACAGGTGCAGCTGCCTCTCAACACGCAGGTCCGGCTGTTGTCATTTCATTTGTTGTTGCAGGATTGGCTTGTGCTTTTGCTGGCTTATGTTACTCCGAATTTGCTTCCATGATTCCCATCGCTGGATCTGCTTATACTTATGCATACGCTACACTCGGTGAATTTATCGCATGGATTATTGGTTGGGATTTAATTCTTGAATATTTATTTGGAGCCAGTACGGTTGCAGTAGGATGGTCAGGATACATGACCAGTTTTCTAAAAGATTTTGGAATCATTATTCCCGATGCGCTTTGTAATGCGCCTATCTTTTACGATGCAGCAACGCAATCGTATACTGCAACAGGAGCCTTTCTAAATTTACCAGCGATGGCCATTGTAGGAATTATGACTTGGTTGTTGGTGGTTGGAATTCGCGAATCAGCAAACATTAATAATGTGATCGTAGTTATAAAAGTGATTGTGATTTTACTTTTTATTATTTTAGGTTGGAATTATATCAATCCAGAAAATTGGGTGCCTTTCATTCCTGAAAACACAGGAACTTTTGGAGAGTATGGTTGGAGTGGTGTTGTCCGCGCAGCAGGAATTATTTTCTTTGCTTACATTGGTTTTGATGCTGTATCGACTGCTGCTCAAGAAGCCGTCAATCCTCAAAAAGATATGCCGTTTGGAATTTTAGGATCCTTAGTGGTATGTACTATACTTTATATTTTGGTTGGATTAGTGATGACTGGAATTGTTCCTTACTTACAATTAAATAATCCAGCACCAATTGCAGTCGCTATTGATGCCACAGGCGATGGCTTAGCTTGGTTACGACCCATTATTAAGATTGGTGCTCTTGCAGGATTAAGCAGTGTTATCTTAGTGATGTTGATGGGTCAACCTCGAATTTTCTTTTCTATGTCGAAAGATGGATTACTTCCAAAATCATTTGGTAAAGTACATCCTAAGTATAAAACACCTTACATCACTACCATTCTAACGGGTGCTGTTGCTATGTTGGTAGCAGGAATATTTCCTATTGGATTATTAGGTGAGTTAGTTTCGATTGGTACTCTCCTTGCATTTGTAATTGTGTGTGGTGGTGTGTTGGTGCTTCGCTACAAACAACCAAATATTAAACGTCCGTTCAAAACTCCATTATTCCCGCTAGTTCCCATTCTAGGTATTTTATCATCGTTAGCATTAATGTACTTCTTGCCCATTGATACTTGGATTCGTTTAATTGTTTGGATGGCACTTGGCGTTATTATTTATTTCGGTTACAGTCGCAAGCATAGTAAAGTAAATAATCCGTAATGAGTAAGGAAAAAGAAGAGTCGGACAACGGACACCAATTCAAACGTTCTCTTGGCTTTTGGGATGCTACACTACTTGTAGCAGGCTCCATGATTGGCTCCGGAATTTTTATTGTGAGTGCGGATATGGGTCGCATGGTGGGCAGCACAGGCTGGCTCCTCTTCCTCTGGATTCTAAGTGGCGTCATCACGGTGATGGCTGCCCTAAGTTATGGGGAGTTGGCGGGAATGATGCCAAAAGCCGGCGGACAATTTGTTTATATTGAAAGAGCGTGGGGAAAGGTTACTTCTTTTCTTTACGGATGGACCGTCTTCACCGTGATTCAAACGGGAGTGATCGCAGCCGTGGCTGTGGCCTTTGCAAAATACTCAGGTGTTTTTTTTCCATCGATTGCAGTAGATAATATTCTACTTGATGTAGGATTCGTAAAAATTTCTACGGCACAACTATTAGCCATCGCATTAATTTTATTTCTCACCTGGATCAACACCAAGGGAATTCAACACGGAAAAAGAATTCAAGTAGTATTCACTTCGGCAAAATTAATTGCGCTATTGTTTCTTATTGTTGCGGGTATTTATGTTGGATTAAATTTCGAATGGTATGCTCAAAACTTTTCAAATATGTGGCATGCACAAACATCGGTCAATGTAGATGGATCGTGGATCACCAGTGAATTAGCTGGCACCGCATTGGTATTGGCATTAGGCACTGCTATTATTGGATCTCTTTTCAGCAGCGACGCTTGGAATAATGTTACTTTCATAGCTGGAGAAATTAAAGATCCACAAAGAAATATTCCATTAAGTTTATTGGCGGGTACTGCTATTGTTACTGTTTTATATTTACTCACCAACATCGCTTACTTGGGATTACTTCCTTTGCATGGCGATGCTGCAGCGGGTGATGTGATTGGACAAGGCATTCAATTCGCGACGCAAGATCGTGTAGGAACAGCAGCTGCATCACGTATCTTTGGTGAAAGTGCCGTTTATTTAATGGCCTTACTTATTATGGTTTCTACCTTTGGATGTAATAACGGAATCATTTTATCGGGTGCTCGTGTTTATTATGCGATGGGGAAAGATGGACTCTTCTTTAAAAAAGCAGCTACCCTTAACCGTAATGAAGTTCCTGAGTTTGCATTGTGGATTCAAGCCGCTTGGGCCTGTGCATTATGCTTGAGCGGAACGTATGGCGATTTACTCGACTACTGTACATTCGCCAGTTTACTTTTTTATATTGTAACAATAGCTGGTATTTTTAGATTGCGTAAAAAAGAACCCAATGCACATCGTCCTTATAAAGTAATTGCATATCCGATTTTACCTTTACTCTACATTCTTATTGCAGGTGCCATTTGCGTTATCCTCCTCTACACAAAACCACAAAACACTTGGAGTGGATTGTTTATTGTAGGATTGGGATTGCCGGTTTATTATATGTTTATTAAGAAGAAATAAATTGACAATAAAAAAATCGCTGTGTCGATGAAGTAATTTCATCTGCACAGCGATTTTGCTTTTAATCAACTCCTACTAAAACTTAAACCTCAACACACCAAAAATATTTCTTCCTGGAGCATTGATTCCACTGGCAAAAGTGCGGTATTGGATATCGAAAATATTATCGACACCCGCTTGAATGGTAATTAGCTTATGCACTTGATACGACACTCTCCAATTGATCGTAAACCAAGCAGGCATTCCATCGGCAGTGGCGTATTGTAGATTGTCCTCTCCGCTTGAACTATAATTTTTTAATTTTTTTGCAGCATTATAGTTTACAAAGAAATCGGAGCTAAAATTATTGTACGCATAATTTAATCCTAGTCGCATATTCATGGGTGGAATATGATCTAGAGGTGCATCGGTGCTGTCCGTTTTTACTCGACCATAGGTATAATTCAAACTAAAAGAGAGCATCAAATTCTCTAATAGACGAGTACGCAAACTGGAGCTAAATCCATAAATGTATGCTCTTCCTTTATTCTGGTTGGCGAGTACTTGACTCAATGAACCATCATACAACAATGAATCTTGACCTTTGTATTGATAAGCATCCGTGATGATGGCATTGTAAAATTGAGTGTAGTACAAAGTGTTTTCCCAACTCGTTTTACCATTGTAGATTTTGGTAATACCAATTTCAGTATTCACCGTTTGCTCTGGATCGAGGTCATCGTTAGGGACAATAATCGTTCCTTGTGTTGATTCAAACACTTTAGCTATATCATCCACATTGGGTGCTCTGAATCCGGTGCTTAACAATATCGAAAACTTTAAATCATCATTCGGAATATGAATGATTCCCACGCTTCCCGAATACACCAAATGCTCTTGATTCACTTCACTAAATGGGAATTTGAAGAAAGTAGTATCCTTAAAAGTCGAATTCAACGTAGTAAAGCCCACTCTGAATCCATCATTTAAAGTTACCTGATCATTGATTCTCCAAGAATGTGAAAAGTAAATCGCCGCACTGTTCATGATATTGTCGCCGTCGGGATAACGAGTATCTAACGGTGAGGTAGTACCGTCAACAATATCCTTTTCTTCAGCGGTAGACTTTAGTGAATTAAACTGGCCATCAAATCCAAAATGCATAGAGTGTGCTCCGCCAATATGCAACATATCGAATGCATATCCTATTACATTCACATCTTCGGTACGGTTTTGCAAATTATCTCTATTGAAACGACGTTGGTGTCGGCTCTCTTGAACTTTTTGAAAGCTCACCCCCACGTGCATCTTGTTGAAAAATCCTTCACCGGAAGCATAATTCATATCGTAGGCAGTCATCAATCTTTCTTGCGGACCATAATACCATTCAGCATTTCGTAAACCTGTACCATCTGGATCGGTTAATCGATCGTATCGAGGAATGTCCGTACTGTTCGAATATTGCAAATTGAGTCCGTGCGTTACGTTTTCATTTGCTTTGTAAGCAAACTTTTGAACCAAATCATATTGCGAATAACCAGATTGTACTTGTAGGTAACGATCGGTATTCTTCACCAATGAATCCACGCCATTAATACGTTCTACATAATAGGGACGCTCGGGATACACTCCATCATAAAATGGATTTTGGTTTGTACCTCCACGCAAATCATCAAATGTTGAATGCGTAAACGAGGTGAAAGAAGCAAACTTCTTGCAACCAATATTCACATCGAAATGTCCAGTAAACTCATCATTCACTGAGCCAAATCGTGTAAAGGCATTTACTTTTAATAAACTTTTACTTTCACCCACTGCAAATTGCGGAGCTTTTGTGTAGAGATGCACTACTCCACCTAATGCATCACTTCCATACATGGTTGAAGATGGACCAAACAATACTTCTACACGATCGAGACTATTATTGTCGAGCGTAAGAATATTTTGAAGATGTCCGCCACGATAAATTAAATTATTCATACGAACTCCATCTATTACTAGTAGAATTTTGTTTGCTTCAAATCCACGCAACACGGGTGAACCTCCTCCCATCTGACTTTTCTGTACAAAGATGCCAGCTGTATTTGAAAGTAACTCGGCAGTAGTTTGTGCTTGGGCCAAAGAAATTTGTCTACTGTCGATGAGTTGCACTTGTTGAGAGATGGTACGTCGTGTTTCCTCCGATTTATTGGCGGAGATAATTATTTCGTTCAACGAATTCGTTGAAATTGAATCGGGGTCTTCGGTCTGAGCGAATGAACCCGTTGAATATAGTAAAGCTGAGACCAGCAGTAATTTTAGTTTCATACAGTATAATTAAATAAATAATTCCATCTGCCTAATTCATGATTAAGCAATATTCCTCCATGAATTTTCATAGATGTAAAATGCGCATCCTCTTTGGGATTGCATCTTAAAATAAGAATGATAAATTGTATTTAAACAAATAATCAATCTTCCAAAAAAAATCAAACAAATTCAGGAGGTGGAGAGGAAACGTCTTGCGAAATAAAAATTGAAGCAAGTGAAAGATAACACTTATAATTCGAAATAAAATTTGGAGTCCCTGAATAATCAATCTGGGCTCCACTTGATAAATACGTCAACGAAGACAACTTCAACAACAAATCGGGCAATACTTGATTATGATCTTCGGCATGACAAATTAACTTTTCGATTTCATGTATTAACGATTCTTCTTTAGTATCGTGCAATGCCAACATCGAAACTGAATCCTCAAAAAATTTAATATTTTTTACATCATACATTCTACCTTGCCACTTTACTTCAAAAACATTTTTTCTTCCATTTTCAAAATCACTACGTGACATCCGAATGGATTCAAACACAGCATTGGGATTGTTAAGCTCTTCTTCCATATGCCACTGCACAAATATTTGCTGAAGAGAATACAGGTTAAGGAGTCCGCCCGATTGTGCGAAGAGAAAAAACAATAAAGAAAGGGCAAGAATTTTTTTCATTTGAGAGAGCTAATTTATGGAATATTTGGAATTATGGAAAGCAATATGTTAAATTCAGAATTAAGAATGCAGAATTCAGAATTAATAGGCTATCGATTCTCTAGATAGCGAGGATAAGAAATACGAATTGGAATTTGCCTTATGATTCATATTAGATTACAAAATACATAATGGTCTAGCCTCTCCCCCTTGCCCCCTCTCCAAAGGCGAGGGGGAATTAATGAAATTTCGATAAGAAAATATATTTTCTGTTATAGTGAATAGAATCCTCCCCCAATTCTTAATTCTTAATTCTGCATTCTGAATTAAAGCAGTCCCAACTCCTTACACACTTTCTCGGCGGCGATTTGTTCGGCTTTCTTTTTTACAAAATCTTGGGCGGTTGCTTTTTCTTCTCCGTCGATGGTGAGACGAATGGTGATCAAGCGCGACTTCGCATCTTCGTCGATGGTGTCGAACTGAACAACATGCTTTTCTTTTTGTCCCCAATTTAAAATCATACTCTTAAAATTCTTCTCAGTGCTTTCCACTTCTTCCAAATCGACGTGGGGTCGAATAATTTTCGTGAGGATGTATTGCTGTGTTACTTTATATCCTTGGTCGAGATAGATTGCTCCAATGTATGCTTCAAATGCATCGCCGTACATACTTCGGTACGAACCTGGACCTGCATTATTTTTTAGCATCTCATCGATGCCAATTTTCATCGCCAGAATTTTTAAATTTTCTCTACTCACTAATCGGCTACGCATCTCCGTTAGGAAGCCCTCGTCCTTGAATGGATATTTTTTAAAAAGCAAATCGGCCACAACGGCACCTAAAACAGCATCTCCTAAATATTCCAACCGTTCGTTGCTCAACCGATTTCCGCCAACAGTTTCAAGTGCAAGTGAACGGTGTGAGAAGGCAAGTTTATACAATGATAAATTACCGGGATAAAATCCAAGCAAATAACGAAGAGAGCGAATAAATAATTTTTCATTCTCGTCCGCCTTAAAAAAATATCGGATTAGAGTATGACCAATCAAAACCTAGGGCTTAAATTTTTTGACAATGATGGAAGCATTGTGTCCTCCAAATCCAAAAGTATTACACAACGCTGCATCTACTACACGCTTCTGTGGTTTGTTGAATGTAAAATTCAATTTGGGATCAAAAGCTGGATCGTCGGTGAAATGATTTATGGTTGGGGGAACTTCATCGTATTTCACTGCTAAAACTGTAGCAATCGCTTCGATGGCACCAGCAGCACCCAAGAGGTGACCCGTCATGGATTTGGTAGAGCTAATATTTAAACGATAAGCATCCTCACCAAATAATTTTCCGATCGCTTTAGTTTCGCTCGGATCACCTACAGGAGTTGAAGTTCCATGCACATTAATATAATCGATATCGGAAGGTTGCATTTCTGCATCTTCCAAAGCATTGCGCATTACATTAAAGGCACCGAGTCCTTCGGGATGAGTTGCAGTTAAGTGATATGCATCGGCACTCATGCCTCCGCCTGCTACCTCTGCATAAATTTTTGCTCCTCTTTTCAGTGCATGTTCAAGTTCTTCCAAAATCAAACAACCCGAACCTTCAC
>JANOAX010000269.1:0-11626 GCA_031411335.1 Bacteroidota bacterium | reverse complement strand
AGGTTTGTTTTTCCTAAGGTTCGTTTTAGTGTATGTTCACCATCATGTTCACCGGATGATTCACGCATTAAACGATCGATTGACTTCGTTGTAAATAATTTATTGGCCATAATTAGTCTAGGTTGAACAACAAACCTAACAATTAATCACCATTCAAAAAAATGATGCTTAATTAAATGTATTTAAATCGAAGTTCTTCATAGAATCCTTTTACTTTGTACCATCCATGGAAGCACTCATCGTCGCCATCTTTGTCATAGGGTATCTAGCGATAACACTTGAACACCCTCTGAGAATCAACAAGTCAGCCTCTGCTTTGTTGACAGGAGTATTGGTTTGGGTAGTTTGGATCATGATGAGTCCCGAATCACCTGAGTCGATTGTTGAAGCCTTGAATCATCATTTGAGCGGTGCGGCTGGAATACTTTTCTTCCTCTTAGCTGCCATGACCATTGTTGAATTGATTGATGCACATGACGGATTTACTATCATCACTTCAGCCATTAATACACGAAGCAAATCAAAATTATTATGGTTGATTTGTATAATTACTTTTTTCTTATCTGCTGTATTGGATAATTTAACGTCAACTATTGTGATGGTTTCTCTCATCCGAAAAATAATTGACGACAAGGAAGATCGTATGATGTTTGCAGGCATGATTGTTATTGCTGCAAATGCTGGAGGTGCTTGGTCACCCATTGGTGATGTAACCACTACCATGTTATGGATAGGAGGTCAAATCACAGCTTCCAATATTATCACCTCCTTATTTATTCCTTCAGTTGTTTGTTTGATAATTCCATTGTTTTTTGCGGGAAGAAAAATGAAGGGCGATGTTCAGCTATTGGTAAATCAAGAGGGCGACGTTTCTATTGCCACACAACGCGAACGAAATGCCGTTTTCTTTATCGGTGTGGGTGCTTTATTATTTGTACCTGTTTTTAAAACCATAACCCATCTTCCTCCATTCATGGGAATCTTATTTGGATTGGGAGTTTTATGGGCTGCAGTAGAATTTATACATAGAAGAAAGGAGGAAGAAGAAAAAGAATTTTTCAGTGTTTCAAAAGCATTGCAAAGAGTAGATACACCCAGTGTATTATTTTTCTTAGGAATATTAATTGCAATTGGAGCTCTGGAAAGCACGCATATCTTAAGTGAAATGGCGCAATGGATGAATGACACGGTTGGAAATTTACCCTTGATCGTTACCTTCATTGGACTTCTTTCTGCAATTGTTGATAACGTACCCCTTGTTGCGGCAAGTATGGGAATGTATGACTTAGCAACTTATCCTACCGATCATTTTTTATGGGAGTTTATGGCTTATTGTACAGGCACCGGAGGAAGCATACTCATCATAGGTTCCGCTGCAGGTGTGGCAGCCATGGGCATGGAAAATATTTCTTTTATTTGGTACATCAAAAAAATTAGCGGCTATGCATTACTCGGCTATCTTGTGGGCGCGGGAATGTTTTTATTGTTGCATTAGTCTCGAAGCCTCGCGACTAGCTTCTGACAATAATCTGAAATGGAATACAACTTACGAGCTAATTCTCTCTTTTCAACACAATAGGCACTAGAGGTCACTAAGTGCACTATAGTTTAATCGCTTGTATTCTCTTGTGCTCTTTTGTGTTCTCTTATGACCTCTAGTGTTAAAATTAACGTTTTGTTGGATGAATAATTTCGTTGCTACGTAGCCCCTAGTAGCCAGAAGCTAGCAGCTAAAACAAAATAACGTTACGGAGTTTTATTCAACAAAGAATCTATTGCGAAATAGAAATCCTAGTACCACCCCGGCGCATTAATCATTCCTTGCGATTGCAAGAAGATTACTAAAATAATCATGAGAAGCATTCCAATTCCAAAAAACGTCATCAGCTTTTTATAGCGATTTGCGCTTCCTTGTAATCGGTGATAACGGTAAATATTGAACATGGCTTTTTCGGCTCTTAAAAAGGAACCTTCGCCTTTTACAATGTAATCAAACGCTCCGTACTTCATCGTGTTTACAGCAACATCAATGCGATCTTGTCCGCTAATCATCACGACTTCCATCTCGGGATAAATATTTTTTAATTCTTTTAAAACGTCAATGCCGTCCATGGCATCACGTACTTGAGAATTTAAATTATAATCTAAAAAAACAATTTGCGGAATACGAACTTTCGCAGCGGCTAGACATTCTTCTCCTGTTGGAAAATCATGAATTTCATATTTCGACATTTTAGAAAGATGATCCTTCAGCATATCGCGCTGTAAAGGTTCGTCATCAACAACGTAAACGAGGGTTTTGTCTGACATAATATTTTTAATTGCCTAATTCTTTCAGTGATGCTTCTAACTCCGATTGAATGAGTTCATATTGTTTGCGAAAATTTTCTAGTTGTTCTGGAATTTTATCGAGGTCGACTTGGTCGCCCGACATTCTCTCAATTTCTTTGATGAGATTTTCGGCGCCTTTCGCTCCAAAATAACCAAGCTGAGGTTTTAAAGCATGGGCAGATTGACGTAAGCCCGACCAATCTTTGTTCAAATAATACATATCCATTTGCTGAATGCTCACAGGAGCGCCCGTAATAAACATTCGGATGTATTTCGACATTTTGTCGCTGGCTCCTCCCGTTAAACTTTTTAGGTAACTAAGGTCTGTTAATGTGTTAGGTTGATCCATGGTATATTCAACGACAAATCTACTATAAATTTTTTATCAATGATAGTTTTTTTTGCTCTAAGAAATCGAATTTCAAACTGTTTATTGCTTATTGCAGAAATTATGACCGAAACAGGATATCAAATTCATATTCAATTAACCCGCCAAATCAATAACAGTTTGTCTGAGTACCGCTGGATCAAAAGGTTTAGCTAAGTGCTTGTTCATTCCCGATTCAAGGCATTTGTCGATCTCCTCTTTCACCGCATTGGCAGTGAGAGCAAGGATGGGCGATTTGCTATTGATTCCATTTCCGTCTCTGATTTCTTTGGTTGCTGTATACCCATCTTTCAAAGGCATATGCACATCCATAAAAATAAGATCATATGCTTTTTCTTGGGCTTTATCCACTGCTTCCTGTCCGTTATTGGCAATGTCGATGGTGATGCCTGGAAATAAATCTTCCAACGTATCCACAGCCACCATTTGATTCATCGGTTGATCTTCGGCAAGAAGTACAGTCAGTTTTTTATCGAAAGCGGTATAATCGGCTTTCGTAATTTTCATGACTTCTTGACCAAGGTGATAAGGAATCAGGAACCAAAATGTAGTTCCCTTTCCTTTGGTGCTTTTCACATGCAGTGATCCGCCTTGCAATTCGACTAATTGCTTACTGATGGTTAATCCCAATCCTGTGCCGCCAAATTTTCGTGTGGTGTCGCTACTTTCCTGCGAAAAACTTTCAAATACTTTGTGTAGTTGATCAGGTGAAATGCCGATGCCAGTATCTTGCACTTCAAACTTTAACCAAATCGGATTTTCACCGCTTTCATTTAAAACACGCACATCAATATAGCCACCTTCAGGGGTAAATTTAATCGCGTTACCTATGAGATTGGTAAGAATTTGAGTGAGTCGGGTAGGGTCGCCTTTAATCCACTTCGGAACATTTTCAGCGATAACGCAACGCAATATCGTTTTTTGTTCTTCTGCTTTAAGATGCAACGTTTGATACACCACATCTACACAATCTGCAATATCAAAGTCGATGGATTCAATCTCAATCTTGCCAGCTTCAATTTTTGAAATATCTAAAATATCATTGATGATATGCAAGAGATTATAACTCGCTTTACGCATCGCACCTAAATAGCGCATCTGATCTTCTCTTGGATTTTTATCAATGAGTAAGTTGGTCATACCTACCACCGCATTGAGTGGCGTGCGAATCTCGTGACTCATGTTCGCCAAAAACTGCTGCTTGAATTGCGCACTGCGAAGTGCCATATCTTTTTCTTCTACCGCTACATTCAAATTTTCTTTTGCATGCATGCCCTCCAAAATTATTTGCAAATCTTCAATTGTTTTTTGGATGGTCGTTTCTAGATCTGAAAAATCAATGGGCTTGGTTACAAAATCATAAGCACCTCTATTCATAGCAGTCCGAATATTGGCCATATCACTATAAGCAGAAGCAACAATGGTTCGAACGGGTCTTTTAATATTTTTTACATTCACCAATAAAGTAAGACCATCCATCACCGGCATATTAATATCGGTAACTACAATTCCGATGGAAGCATCTTCGTTCAGTTTCTTTAATGCTTCTTCTCCATTCAATGCAAAGCTCAATTTAAAATTACCTTCCTTTACCTGTTTGCGGAAACGTTGTTTTACCAACATTTCTAAATCAGATTCGTCATCAACGAAAAGAATATGAGTGGATTCGGACATTTAAATAGAGTGGTAATTTGTTAGTTTGAGATGGTTTGGAAGAAGGGGTTTCCAAGTATACTGTGTACTGCGTAGGCCAAAGCCGAAGCAGTAAAGTTAGGCTATTTTTTTGAATGATGATTAACATCCTATTTCATAGTAAGAATAAGAGGTTGAAAACGATCTATTTATTTTATTTTTATCTTGAAAGGATTGAATTTTTTTACACTGTTGTCTCCTAAAATAGCTTTTATATCTGAAAAGAGAAGCGATGTTCCTGCTTGAATTTTGTCTAGATGAAGTTCAAGAGGAGTAGAAAAATTAATTCCTTCTACATTCACTTTCTGCAGTACTTTTCCCGATTCACTGGAAATAGTAATGGTATAGGAGGAAATTTTTTGCTTCGGCTTATAATATCCACCCGGCATAAATAACTCTAGACTTTTGGCTTTCAGAAATTCTTCTTTCGTGAGTACAGAATCTCGTGTTCCTTTTATTCCAATGGCATAGGAGCTCAAGTTTTTTATTTCATATGCTTTTTCAATGATGAGTTTATCGTTGTCAAAAACGCGAAGCGTATCAAATCCAACTTCCGTATATTTCAGTAGCGCCCGCATGGCCATTCCTGGACGCACCTCCAATGGACCACCACTGCGTTCCATGCGAATGTATTTCCCAGGAATCTCACCATAAACCATGATTACATTTTCTACGCCAACATACATGATAGCCATTTCAGGTTTCGTCAACGAAGTGTTGATGAGCGTTGGCTTCTTCTGCGCCATCGAGCTTTGGCACTGTAAGAGAAGGATGAAAAATGGGATAAAGTATTTGTTCATATTATCGATTTAAATTGGAGGTAATACGATTTTTATTATTAATAAGATTATAAAAAATTGAATAATCCATTTAATTTGATCCACAAATCCAATGACACATTACTTGAACATTGAACTTGACTAAGGTCTAACTTAACTCTAAAGTACTTCATTTCGATACAAAAGCTTTGCGTAGCAATTCACCAATTCACCAATTCACCAACTTGCCAATTCGTTAACGCAAAGGTGAATGAAATTCACCTTTGCGTTAACGATACCCCAATAATTTCTCTTCTAACTTTTTAAAGTCAATCGGTTTGGCCAGAAGTTCATCAGCGCCAAGTCGTATTGCTTTTTGGGTGTGCTCATCGTCGCCATAAGCCGAAATCATCATTACTTTTAATTCCGGATATTCATTTTTTACTTTTTCCAATAATTCAAATCCGGTCATGCCCGGCATGTTGATATCGGACAGGATGAGGGCGATGTCCGTACTACCCGGTTGATGTAAAAAGGCTAAAGCCTCTTCTCCCGAAAATGCGAAATCAATGTTGATATCACCTTCACGAATGGATTTACGGAAGCGTTGTTTGAATAATAATTCTACATCTTGTTCGTCGTCTACTACTAGTATTTTGAATGCCATGGTGTGGAATTTTTAGTGAGTAGTTAATGGAAGTTGAATAATAAATTCAGTGTATTCGTTTGCGATACTTTGAATTTCAATTTTTCCTTGATGCGATTTGGTAATGATGTCGTAACTCATGCTGAGTCCTAATCCCGTTCCTTGCCCTGATGGTTTAGTCGTAAAGAAAGGTTGAAAGATTTTATCAACCTTTTCTTTCGGGATGCCGGTACCGTTATCTTTAATTCTTATTTCTACTTTATTATCCAGTAATGCCGTTGTAATTTTTAATTCGCTTTTGAAAGCTGGATTGGTAACTGTTTTTTCTCTCAATGCATAAAAAGCATTGTTGGCAATGTTTAAAAAAACCCGACTTAAATCTTGTGGAATAACATAGAATGGTGGTATCGTCGATTCGAATTGTTCTTTGATAGCACATTGAAAATCTTTGTGCGTCGCCCGTACGCCATGATAGGCTAGGTTTATGCTTTCATAAACAAGTTGATTTATTTCGACTAGTTCTTTTTCACCGCTCCCTTCCCGACTATGCTGCAACATACTCTTCACAATGCGTTCTGCACGCTTTCCGTGATGATGAATTTTTTTCAAGCTTTCGTTTAGCTCTTTCGCAAGTTCTGTTTTTTCCTGTTCACTTTTTGCTTCTAATAATTCATTCACAACGTCTAAAGTACCTTCCGAAAAATTTACAACGAAGTTCAATGGATTTTGAATTTCATGTGCGATGCCCGCGGTAAGTAGTCCTAACGAAGCCATTTTTTCACTTTGTAAAAGTTGATCTTGTGTTTCACGTAGTTGCTTCAATGTGTTTTCTAATTCTGTATTGGAGGCCTGTAGTTTTAAATTACTTTTTTTCTTGAAGAGATAACGATTGTATAAGAAAGCAAGAAACGCAAGCGCGGCAATGGATAATCCCATCAACAAATTTTTGAAGTTTTTCTGCTTGGCGAGTTGTAATTCTTGTCGTGCCATATCACGTTGCTGTACTGCTTTCTCTTTAGTGAGTTGCTCAACCTCTGCTGTCTTTACTTCCAACGCTTCGTCTTTTTGATTTAACTCTACATCGGTTTTGGTGATGAGTTGACTCAGTTCGAGTTGCCCTCCATCAGCAGGTGTCCCGTTTTGATGTTGTTTTTTTAGTAAATCAATAACCAATTCTTTCTCTCTAGTTTGCCATTTATTTTCGAAATCACTGAGTTTTACTTTGGAACGTTTTGCCAATGACTCTTTGATTGTGATGTACCTTTCATGAAACGCATCTGCCTTCTCAAAATTATTTTGATAGCTAAATAAAGTAAAAAGTTGCATGCAAGCATCTTTGGTGAGTTGATGGACAAGGAGCTGGTTGTCGAACGTTAGGCTTTTATTAAATTCCTCTAGTGCTAGTTCGAATTTACCTTTCTTGAAATAAACAAGACCAAGGTTTCTGTATATTATTCCATTTAATATATTTTCATTGGAACCAGAAGCGTTGGTGAGTGCCGACTTAAAACTCTCTGTTGCTTTATTGTAATCATTATTTCGAAGTTGTAATTCACCTAATGAATTTAAAGAGATGGCCGCAAGCGTAGTTTTCTTTTGAGCTGAATACGATTTGGATGCTCTGCTAAAATATTCCTCAGCTGATTTGAAATCATTTAATTCGAAACTCACTTGGGCTAGCTGCGATAAAAGGTAATCTTCAGTTTCACGAGAAGTCTTCGAAATATTTTTTTGATGCGCTTCTTTATAATAGTCTAATGCTTTCTCGTTTTGATTAAGCAGGCGATAGGCTAATCCTATTTTAGCAAATATTTCAATCTCCGATTTTACATCTTTACTTTGTACGGCAACTTCAAGTGCTTGTGAAAAATAAGAGAGCGCATTTTGTGGCTGATTTTTCATCAGTAAACTCATGCCCATAGCTTGAGCTGCGGCCATTGTTTTAACGGAATTTTTTTCCTTTTGGCCTTCTTGCAACTTTTTCCGAGTGGCGTTTTCATCTATAGAAAGAGTGGTACTATTTTTTTGAAAACGAGGAAAGGTTAGCTCATTCGTAATCCGATTTTTTTGAATCCATGAGTTGAAATCGCTAACCTGTGCTTTAAGTAAGGTCGACTGAATTAGAAACGCACTTAAAAAAAGCATCAAGTAAATTTGAAGCTTGGGCAAGGATATATGGAATCGATTATTGCTCATCCGCCCCATGAATATGGATGCTGTTTTGATGGGCAAAAAGTAGTGAAAAAATATGGATTTATTTTTAACGCTTGGCAGTAACAGTTGCTGATACGCTTTCTCCTTTCTTTGAAAGTTGTTTTGCCATTTCAAAAACTTCTTGTCTGCTGCGATTTAATTGTTTAGCTTCTTCAACCTGTTGATCATGAAAATTTGGAAAATGCATCAAGCTCGAAATATCTTCTAAGTTCAAGTTTATCTGAGATGAAATCTCCTCCACCTTCTGTAGGCAGGATTCAATCTTCTTTAGCTCTTTTTGCTGATCTTTTTTGATTTTCATTGGTTAATTGTTTTTCTGGTGTGGTATGCTAAGATAATGGAGGAATAATAGTCGAAAGTTAATTGTTTGAGATGGTTTTCAACATGCTGAGGTGCATAAGGTTTAGAAAGAATTGTTGGCTGAGCTAAAAACTTTAAAATATTTACACTGTTATAACGTTGTGTGTGCAATAACATTATATCCCTAAACCAGATTATGAATTATTTATGTTTAGGTTAAAAAAAGGACTTGACAAGCGCGATTTAATGTGTAACTTGCGCTCCTATTAAAATGGCCTCTCAAGGGAGATTTAAAGTGTGTATAGAGCTAAATAACAGAAAGATATGCGTCAACTAAAAATAACAAAATCGATTACCAATCGCGAAAGCGCGTCTTTTGAGAAGTACCTCCAGGAAATTGGAAAAGAAGAATTAATCACAGCCCAAATCGAAGTTGAGCTTGCTCAAAAGATTCGTGCTGGAGACCAAAAAGCACTTGAAAAGCTAGTTAGAGCTAATTTGAGATTCGTTGTCTCTGTAGCTAAACAATATCAAACTCAAGGCCTTAGCCTTCCGGATTTGATCAATGAAGGAAACTTAGGATTGATTAAAGCAGCTAAGAAATTTGATGAAACCCGTGGTTTTAAGTTCATTTCTTATGCCGTTTGGTGGATTCGTCAAAGTATTATGCAAGCCTTGGCTGAGCAAGCACGTATTGTACGTTTGCCGCTTAATCAATTAGGTGCTGCAAATAAAGTAAAGAAGGCTTTTTCTGAATTAGAGCAAAAGTTTGAACGTGAACCTAGTCCTGAAGAATTAAGCGCAGTGCTCGATCTTCCAATGGATAAAGTGGCTAACACGATGAAAATGCCAGGAAAGCACGTTTCAATGGATGCGCCTCTTGTTCAAGGTGAAGATTCAACTTTGTTGGATGTACTCGAAAACGGAGATAGCCTCGGTGCCGATTCCGCTTTGATTACTGAATCTTTGCAAAAGGAAATTAATCGCTCTTTAGCAACGTTGAGTGAGCGTGAACAAGATGTGGTGAAAATGTTTTACGGCATTGGTATCCAACATGGTCTTTCTTTGGAAGAAATCGGAGAAAAATTCGATCTTACTTCAGAGCGTGTTCGTCAAATTAAAGAAAAAGCAATTAAAACGCTTCGTCAGAACTCTAGAAATAAGCTGTTAAAAGCCTATTTAGGTTAAAATATTATTTTGAAAGAGCAACGATGTCGATGATGTCGTTGCTCTTTTGTTTTATTTTTTTTGATGGGCTATTTTTTTTGATGGATGCACTGATCTTTTTTTGATGTTGAGGCAATTAAAAATGAATACTTCATTCTGAATTGATTTTTTATCAAAGGTGAGCCGTCTCCTTTTTTTGATGTGTTCAAAAACAATGGGATTCTGTTCAAAAGATAAAGTCGATATTTTTGATATTCTACTCTAATTTGTTTTCTTTTGTACTAAGCATTTCGCCTATTATTTCATCCTCCATTCACCCACCTTACTTCAAAAATTTATGACCAACTTCAACAGTAACGACGAAATTCTATTGCAAGAAAACAAAGATCGTTTTGTTTTATTCCCAATTAAATATGATAAAATTTGGTCGATGTATAAGCAAGCAGAAAATAGTTTCTGGACTGCTGAAGAAGTTGATTTAAGTGTTGATTTAAAAGACTGGGATCGTTTGAATGATGGTGAACGTCATTTTATTTCTCATGTGCTTGCATTCTTTGCAGCTAGCGACGGAATTGTAAATGAAAATTTAGCAGTGAACATGATGAGCGAAGTGCAACTTCCAGAAGCTCGTTGTTTTTATGGTTTTCAAATTATGATGGAAAACATTCACTCAGAAATGTATTCTTTGCTGATTGATACTTACGTTAAAGACCCCGCAGAAAAACATCGTTTGTTTAATGCGATCGATACTGTTCCTTGCGTAAAGAAGAAGGCGGATTGGGCTTTGAAGTATATTAATAATGGTTCGTTTGTGCATCGCTTGATTGCTTTCGCAGCCGTAGAAGGAATTTTCTTTAGTGGATCTTTCTGTTCCATCTTCTGGTTGAAGAAACGCGGATTAATGCCTGGACTTTCTACCTCTAATGAATTTATTTCTCGCGATGAAGGATTACATTGTGACTTTGCATGTTTGCTTTATGGAATGTTGAAGCATAAATTAACAGAAGCAGAAGTAACTGCAATTATCACCGATGCCGTCTCTATTGAAAAGGAATTTGTAACCGATGCACTTCCTGTAAAATTAATTGGAATGAACTCTGATTTAATGTGTAATTACATTGAGTTCGTAGCCGATCGTTTGTTGAACTCATTGAATTGTCCAAAAGTGTATAACCGCGAAAATCCTTTCGATTTTATGGAGACAATTTCGTTAGAAGGAAAAACAAATTTCTTCGAAAAACGCGTTTCCGAATATAAGAAAGCCGGTGTAGGTGTTGATCCCGCTGATCAAGAATTGAAATTTAATGAGGAATTTTAATATTCCACAGTAAAAATAAAACGCATTTGGTCTAGATTGAATTCTAATACCAAATGCGTTTTTTCTTTTTTGAAGATGTAGTTTTCGGAAGTATTTTTTTACAGTTAATTCGCCTTGAAAATTTTTCGGTAATCGTTCATCAACTCTGATTCTACCATTTTAATTCTAGGAACTAAAACACGATCTTCAATGAGTCCGTGAATGCAAAGATCACGTTCCAAATTTTGTAACTGACTTAATAGGATTCGATAGGGCGTGATGTTCGTGAAAGGTGGGTCGTGTGCTAATATCGTTTCTTGAATATGCGTTAAATTCTTATCAGAATCATCGTGATGGTCGATTTCAAATTCTTCCAATGAAAAACGTTTGTTGTTCTTATAGAATTGAAAAGCATTCATTCCTTTCTTGTGCATCTCTAGTAAAAAATCAACATAAGGCAATAGATGTTGCTCTTCTTCGCAAATATGTAAACTCAATTGGATTTTATAGGATGAATAAAAATCCATCAAGATATTTAACAAAGGATGTTCATCATTATAATCTTGCAATAAGAGTTGGATGCTTTGCTCAATCTCTGGCAACTTCGTAAATAGATAAAGACGATGTGTTCTACGAATGTAATCTACAATAAACTCAATTGGGAAATTTTGAAAAACAGCAGCATTAAATTGTTTCGGCGATTCAAATACATGACTTAATTCATCAATGAGCTCGTTGAACTTATTGATGTCGACGGAAACAGAATTATTCGCCGGGAAGCCGTAGCGTTGAAGAATTTGGTCGGTATAATAATTTGGATACATGAAAGCGCG
>JANOAX010000268.1:0-16313 GCA_031411335.1 Bacteroidota bacterium | reverse complement strand
TTTCTTATTTTGGTTTATATCTACAAAGATTTGACTTTTTACTCAAATTCTAATATACTGTCTATGGGGTTTTGTTACCTAGCCTGCAAACATACGAGGCGCAGAGGCGCGAAGTTTTCTCAGCAGAGTTTCGACGATAATTATTCTCGCAAAGACGTGAAGGCGCAAAGTTTTCTCAGCAGGCAGGATAAAAGGGGCGAGGGGCTTTATAAATCAAAAATTACCTCAAGTGTTCTCTTGTGACCTCTTGTGCCTTTAGTGTTAAAACTGAATTTCGATTTTACGAGTAATTTTAATCTACGATTACTCTTCTTTCTTAAAATGCTCCTGTACAATTTTTGCTTTTGCCGTTCCTATAACGGCGGTTAGTTCATCGAACTTGGCTTCCTTGATTCTTTTCACCGATCGAAAATGTTTTAACAAAATTTCGGTTGTTGCTTCTCCAATTCCTTTGATATCGCTGAGTTCTGTTTTGATTACTCCTTTACTTCTTTTATTTCGATGATGTGTAATTCCAAAACGATGCACTTCATCGCGCAGCTGTTGAATGATCTTTAACGTTTCGCTTTTTTTATCTAAGTACAACGGGAGTGAATCGCCCGGAAAATAAATTTCTTCTAACTTCTTTGCGATTCCGATGATACTAATTTTCCCACGCAACTCTAGTTTTTCTAAACTCGTGAGTGCAGCAGATAATTGCCCCTTTCCTCCATCAATAACAATGAGTTGTGGAATGGGTTGATTTTCCTCCTTCATGCGTTTGTATCGGCGATAAATCACTTCTTCCATACTCGCAAAATCATCAGGTCCTACTACAGTTTTAATATTGAAATGTCGATAATCACTTTTGGAAGGCCTGCCATTTTTAAATACACTCATCGCCGCTACAGCATAATCACCTTGAAAATTGGAATTATCGAAACACTCAATATGATAAGGTTTTTCCGTTAAGCGCAATTCTTTTTGCATCACCGTCATCAATCGCTCTATACGATGTTCGGGATTGAGTTTATCGGCTTGCTCCATCTTATCCTTCATAAAATAGCGTACGTTCTTCTCGCTGAGGTCGAGGAGTTTTTTCTTATCACCAATTTTAGGAATGATAAATTGCACACCCGGGATTTCCAACTCGGGTTCAAATGGAACCAATACTTCCTTCGCATCACCTTCATAACGTTGACGCAGTTCCGCAATCGCGAGACTCAACAACTCAGCGGGTGACTCATCGAGTTTCTTCTTTAACTCCAAAGTGAACGATTGCACAATAGCGCCGCTCATCACCTTCATGTAATTTACAAAAGCTGAATTCAATTCATCTACATAAGAATAAACATCGACGTTGTGTATGGTAGGATGCACGATCACACTACGTCCCTTGTACTTCTCCAAAATTTCAATCTTTTCCTTAGTCAATTGAGCATTTTCAAATTCACGCTTTGAAGCATGATCTTTCATCTGATCTTCCAAATGACGGATCACATTATTGATGTTTCCTTTTAGAATATCCTTAATGCCTGTGATTGCTAAATCGTAATCTTCCTTCGATTGCAAGCTTTCACAAGGCCCTAAACAATTCCCTACGTGATACTCTAGACAAAGTCGGAACTTTTTCTTTTCGATGTTCTCTTTCGACAAAACTAAATTGCATGTTCTGAGCTTATACAATTTGTTGATGAGTTCCAACATGGTTTGGATCATCGTCACGGAAGCATACGGACCATAGTACGTACTTCCATCATTAATTTTTCGACGAGAATAAAACACGCGCGGGAAAGCTTCGTTTTTAATGACAATCCACGGATACGTTTTATCATCCTTCAAGCTCACATTATAGCGAGGTTGATATTTCTTGATGAGATTATTCTCAAGCAACAAAGCGTCGTACTCTGTTTCAACAAGAATCGTTTTAATGTCGGCAATTTGTCGCACCATCATACTGATGCGGTTGCTGTTGTGATTCTTATTAAAATAACTGCTAACCCTTCGCTTTAAATTCTTTGCTTTTCCAATATACAAAATTCCCATCTCCTCGTTATAAAACTGATATACGCCTGGCGTATCAGGTAACGATGAAACAATTTGTTTAATATGGATATTATCGGTTGCCAATTATCTATTGATAATTTCTTGATATATACTTAATGTTTTTTGAGCGGTTGCTTGAAAAGAAAATCCTTGCACTTTTATTTTTGCGTTATTGATGAGTATCATTCTTAACTCGTGATCAGAAAGAATTTTTTGCACGGCCACTTTCAACCCATCTACATCACCCACCTGCGCTAACAAGCCTGTCACGCCATCGCTCACCAACTCTGGAATTCCACCAGCACGAGTAGCCACCACAGGAATTTCAGCAGCAAAGGCTTCAAGTACAATCGTCCCTAACCCTTCTGTTTTAGATGTAATTAAAAATACATCCAAAGACTTCATCACTTTCGTAATATCTTTTCTGAATCCGAGCAGATGAATTCGGGAAGACAAATTATGTTCACCAATAAATTTATCAATTAAACTTTGTTCATCTCCTGAACCAGCTATAACAAAATGAACTAAAGGACTTGCATCTATTACTTCTCTGGCAACTTTTAGAAAAGTTGGAAAATCTTTATGATCGGCGAGTGCACTTAGATTACCAACGAGAAGCACGTCTTGAGAAAGATTCAATTCTTCCTTTAGCATATTCCCTTCTGGCAAGAAATTATAATTTGCAGTATTGATTCCTGAATGAACCACCGTAAGTTTACCCTTATCGGCGATAGAAGGTGCAGTAATTTTCAAAATCATTTCGGAAACACAAATAATTTTTTTAATAGCAGTATGATTGTATTTCCATTTAGAAAATGGATTTGACGAAACGGCAAAATCAACACGGCGACTTACAACAACAGGTGTTTTATTTCCAAAAACGGCTGCTGACAAAACAGCGGCGCTATGCGCATGAGAATCGTGCGTATGAATCAAATCAAAATTTTCATCGACACAAACTTTTGCAATCTTCTTCGCCAAACTTAAATCCAATACACCACGAGAAACAAAATTTATTACATTGATTCCATCATCCTTCATGCGACTAGAGAGTGCGGAATGGAGGGGAGTCATCACACTCACATCCACTTTCATCTCTTTCAAGGCACGAGCAAGATAAGCGGCTTGTTGCTCACCTCCTCGCCAGCTAATGGGTGTGGAGACATGCAACACTTTCATATTGTTTTTCCTTTTTGAAGATAATACAAGCGCAAATATTTTAGAAAAACGGCATGAGCACTATTCTTTGCGATAATATATCCTGTGAGTCCATCCCTAAAACCCGACCACACAATATAATTTTTAAGAAAGCGTGCAATGGGTTTATAAATTATTTTAGCAATGCTCGAGCTCATTCCTTTCTCGTACATGGCTGTGGCGCCGATGGTACTGAAGCGATCAATTTGGTTGATATGATCTGAAATTGTGTTATAAGAATAATGCAAAATATCACCATATAAAGAAGCTGGCTTTCCTTCAAACAAATCGAAGTGATCATGTGGATTCACACCGTCCCATTTTCCTTTTCCTTTTAGATACAATCTTAATTTACGATCGGGATACCATCCGCAGTGCTTCACCCAATGTCCGCAAAAATTGGTAAGTCGATTCATTAAATAACCAGAGGCCGTTGGATTCGACAAAGCCTGTTGAATACTTGCTTTCAACTCGGTTGAAAGTGCTTCATCGGCATCTAAGGAAAGAATCCATTCGGAAGAAGCTTGATCGGTTGCGAAATTCTTTTGTTCGATATACCCCAAAAAATCCTGGTGTATCACTTTTACATTCCTGCCTTTACAGATTTCTAGCGTATGATCAGTCGATCCAGAATCTACCACTACAATTTCATCGGCAATTCCTTCCACACTTTGCAGGCAGCGAAGGATATTATTCTCTTCATTAAAAGTGATAATGACAACGGATAAGGTAGGCATAGACGGAATGGGATACAAAGTAACGTTTTTTTTGGCAAACCTTTATCTAGTCACGAATAGGTAGATGATCACTTCGGCTATCTCTATGATTCTAACCATTAAAAGCAAAATGTCAAAAACTTAAAAGCTACTTCATTCCCAACGGATAATCAATAAAAAAAGCCGTCCCGATAAAAATCGGGACGGCGATCCGCATTCCGGTCAACGCGGATTATTGCTGAATTGAAAATCGCGAATTAATTTGTTCTTCAGCAGTTTTTACACGGATCATATACATTCCGGACTCCAAAGCAGATAGGTCGAAGCGCATTTGTGATACGCCTGAGGGATGTTCCTGTACTCTGCTTTGGATCAGTTGTCCTTGAATGCTTAAGATCTCTATTGAAAAAGACGTGGATTTTGATAATTCGAATTGAATATTAATAGTTCCTTGAGAAGGGTTGGGGAAGAGATTAAATGAAGAAGAAAGAATAGTTTCATCAATACCGGAAGCTAACCGTAAGGCATATACGCTATCACAAATGGTAATGGAATTGCCAAAATTATCATACGCTGTAATACATACCGTATACCATCCTGTTGCGTTGTATTGATGTGTGAAAGGACCGGTTCCTGCACCCGTGGTACTATCTCCAAAATTCCAAACATACTGCCAGCCCGGACATGTATTTCCGATAAAGAAATAAACATTTCCATTTCCAAAAGTGGTATCAGGAACCGCATACAACTGCGGGATACAATTGACACCAGAACCGATGACCACAGAATCACAATAAGAATCTTGACAGTTACTTCCTAAAATAGTTAAACATACAAGATAAGTTCCAGGACTTGAATACACATGTGAAGGGGATGTTGAAGTAGAACTCGTGCCATCGCCAAACGACCAAATACTATTGGTAAATGCACCTTGCGATTGATTAATAAAAGTAACTGCTCCTGTTACAGTATCTACTGAATAAGTGAAGTAAGCTTGACATCCTGCAGAGTTTGGAACATAAATAGAGTCGCACCAAGTATCAGAACAGTTATTCAAACTATCGATAACTGTTAAACATACATTATACCATCCACTTGAAGAATAATAATGATTAGGATACATGGCATTACTCACAAATCCATCTCCAAAATTCCAATGATAATAATAGTTAGGGTTATTTATTGGGAAGAAGAAATAGGTTCCTAGACTATCAAAATACTGGAATTGCGCATCACAATTTCCCATTACACCTACTATGATGGTATCGCAGTAAGTAGCACTGCAACCAGCGGAAGAATCCACTACGGTTAAGCAGGCGATATACATTCCATTTTGAGCATACATATGCGTTGGATTCACACTTGTTGATGAAGATCCATCTCCAAAACTCCAATAATAATTAGTAGGATTTCCTTGTGATTGATTGGTAAATGCCACCATATTATTTGCACCTACATTGTAAGTGAAATAAGGAAGACAATTTCCGCTCGTTCCTGGAATATACACTTGTTGACAAGTAGAATCAAAACATCCATTGGAAGTAGTGATGTATAAACAAACATAATAAAATCCAGTATCAGGGAAAGTGTGATTTACATTTTGTCCAGATGCGGTTGTTCCGTCAGAGAAATACCACGCCCATGAATTAACAGTACCTCCTGATGAACTCCCCGAGAAAGTACCAACAAAATTTGAAGCTTGATAAGAAATGATTGCATTGCATGGATTAAATACTGGAATTTGAATTAAGTTACATACAGTATCAATACAACCATTAAATGTTTGAATGATTAAACAAACGGTATAAATTCCACTTGCATTATAAGTATGAATTGGATTACTTCCTGTACCAGTAGTACCATCTCCAAAACTCCAAGAGTAATTAGCGACACTACCAAGTCCAGTGTTATATCCATAGAAGTAACTTGTTCCATTCGAAACCTGATAACTAAATCCGGCCGCACATCCTGAAGGAGGCAAATTAGAAACCGAATCACAGAATGTAGTAAAACAATTTGTTGATGAATCAATCAATGTTAAGCAAGCTAAAAAAGTTCCTTGTGAAGCATATTGATGAACGGGATAAATTTGAGTGGATGAATTTCCATCACCAAAACTCCAGTAATAATAATAGTTAGGGTTGTAAACAGTTGGTAAAAACCAAGTGAAGCCAGCACTATCAACCCATGAAAATGAAGCATCACAATTTCCGGTTCCTTGATATGCGACGGTTTGACAATACGTATCGAAACAGGAAGTAGCACTATCTTCCACTGTTAAGCAAACGGTATACACTCCGGGTTGAGAAAATTGATGCCATGGACTAATGATTGTTGAATTCGTACCATCACCAAAATCCCAATATACTTGAGTATACGGTCCGGTTGAATTATTTAAAAACTGAATGAGATTTCCTTGATACGTGGTGGTGAAGCTCGCTTGACAAGTTGCAGAAGTATTTAAATAAAGAGTATCGCAGAATGTAGACTGACAACCATTAATACTATCCCATACCGTTAAACAAACACCATAAATTCCGGGTGCATAAGTATGCGTAACGTTTGATGTATTTGCAGTACTACCATCACCCAAGTACCATGACAGCACTGAATAATTTCCAGTACTTGTATTTACAAATGAAACCGTATTAGATCCTGCTTGTTGATTATAAACAAAAGACGCTTGACATTGTGCCGATGCATTTTGACTGAAGAAGAATAAAAAGAAGGCAAGTAATAAGGTGAGCTTTTTCATTGGGTACTGGTGGTTGGGGTTGAACTATGAATCAAAAGTACTTTTTGACTTCCGAAGGCAAAAGTTGATTTTCACAAATTATTACGCATTCAATCGAGAACAATCGTGGCTTATAACCCTAACCAAGTCCTAAGATAAGCTCCTTTATATCAATAAAAAAAGACATAAAAGGAGTTAAATATGCATTCTTACCCAGTTTCCATAGTCTATGATGACACCATCCCCTTCATAATTCTTACGTGTCCAATCGGAAAATGTCCTCATTTTATCCATCAATTTAACATCCTTCTTGACATCGGCTACATTCAACATTCGTTTTAGGATCTCGAGAATCTCTCTTTCGGCATAGTGATCTTCGTCGGCGATCAGTTTTTTATATTCCTTAGAGAGTCGATTCATTTTATACTCGAGTACGTCCATTTGTTGCAATTCATATCTATTGAGTAATTCTCCGATCGAAATTTTCAAACGCAAAGAGGCATCAGCGCTTTTAAATCCATCTAACAAAGAAAGTTTACCAAAATGTTTAATGGCCACTTTATAATTCGTTTGATCAAAATGCAAAACGGCCAAATTCAAATACACAAACCATAAATAATAAGCATTCGATTTAATACGCGACTGATCCTTTAAATCTTCAAGAATTGTGATGGCTTGTATCGGATCCAAAACCGAATAATTTATTACGAGTGCATTGTAATAAAAGAAAAAATATTTATCGAAAAGCAATTGATTAAATTCATCCATCGCTACCTTCAACTTCTCCGCCCAAAGCAAACTTTGTTTTAGCTTATCCGTCTTAAACAATGTATTTACGATATAGGTTAACATCTGCAACTTGGTATCGTGATTTGAGCGATTAAAGAGTTCATCTTTCTCAAATTCTTTAAAGGCAGAAAGTAGGTATTGTTCGAGAGGTTTATACTCGTGACGTTGTAATAAAACTTGACTAACGGCACGGTAGATACGAAAACGAAGTTGAGGACTATTTTTTAAATCACGATCCTTGATAAAATCGTCCGTAGTTTTCTTTAAAAGATCAAGAAATGGATTGCGATCTGGCGCAAAATTTTGCGTTGTTTTCAATCGATACGTTACTACGGCCAACAAATCATCAATAGCACGAATGTCTTCCAATCGTTGACGATTTTCCTTTCTTTTGTCGATGAATTTTTGAGGATCTACTTGTAACGACTCATGTGAAACACGAATGTATTCTCCAAAAACAATATCCAGCAATTCATAATTCTCAATCGACTCTGCGCTGCGTTCACAACGGCGTAAATAATAACGCGCTTCTTCCAACAAATTTTTACTGAAAAAAAACTTATACAAAGCGAGCATATGACAGGCGTGTACAAATGCATCATCTTCGTAATGCAACACCGACAATGATTTATTCAAATCACTCAGCAATCGATTCTTTAAACGATACCAAGCATTCTTTGAATCGGAGGGATAGAGTTTTTGCATGAATGCTTCCTCTTTGTCCTCATCATTCTTCCTTAAAAAGTCGAAAAGCTGGATGTCTTTCCGTTCAAACGACTGCTGTGTACGACTAGCGAAGAGTTTAAAGTACCTTACTTGTTCTTTATTAAGTGATTTTACTAAACGGGGGAGATGGTCCATTTCAATGCAATTTGAACGCGTAAGATATAAAAAAAATATGTTTTCCAGTACCAAGTCGGTTCCGTAGCTTTGATTTAATAAATAACCTGAATCCCAAGAAATGCTACGCATCCTCAAGACTTGTTTCTTTTTACTCCTTCTAAATGCAGGAGTTGTCTCTGGGCAGGCGCATTTGCGGGTAAATACTATTATCAATTGGCCCGATACGGTGTATGATGGTCAAATTTTGCCTCTTGGCGCTACGGTAGAAAACATAGGAACATCAGCTTATACAGGTCCTTTACAGATTATACTCAGAACAGATAGCAATGTTTTCTCCTACATCTATTACAATCAAACCACGATATTCACGATCAATCCAGGAGATACGTTAAGCTTTTTCCCTCCTGGTGGATACTTATTTGATGGATCTGTGTTCCGACCAGGAAACAATGTAGTCGTTGTTTGGCCGCATAGCTTACAAGCATTAACAGTAGATACTGCCACCTTCACAACTTTCTTCATCAACAACCAGTCGATTGGTATAGATGACCCAACTGAAATTCCTGGTTTAAGTATTTATCCCAATCCTGCGACTGATTTTGCTCAAATATGGAGTCCAGAAATACGGCTTGAAAGCGTAAGAATTATAAACGGTTTAGGGCAGGAAATCAGAAATGAAAATTTGGGATCAGCCTACAAAACGTCCCTTAATTTAGCTGATTTGCCAGCCGGACTGTATTTATTAGAAATTATTGGTAGCGGAATTCATCGATCGACATTCCGTTTAATGAAACAAGATTAGCTTTTCTGATAAGAATAGTAAGATTAGACTTTTCCGCTTTGTACATAAAGCCGTAGCAATCCCACACAGAGATACGCTGCGGCTTTATTTTATTCCCTATTTATAGGGATATTTCTTAATAATTCAATTTAGTATTCAATTTCCTACTTCATGTTTATACTTTTACAAAATATATCAAATTAAAAAAAATGAAGCATAGACTTTTAAATATTATATTATTACTATCTGTATTAGTTCCATTTGCAGCAACTGCACAATGGACAACCGCCAACTTATCCTCAGGACGTTATCTATTAGCTGCAGGAGCTACAGGGAACACGGCAATTGTAGCTGGTGGAATTGGACAAATTTCCATTCCTCCTGGAGTTTCTGACATTTACAATTCAACAACAAATACCTGGGCGGGGAATAATCTATCTTTCGGAAGAACTTGGTTAAGTGGTGCAGGAGCCGGCGATAAAATTGCCTTTGCTGGAGGAAACAATGATTGGATCTTTGCCATTTATGACCAAATAGATATTTATAATACCACCACTTCGCAATGGAGTACTACAAGTTTGACGGCTGCTCGATATAAATTGGCAGCTGCTTCAACAACCAATCGAATTATTTTCGCTGGTGGGGTAGATGACAATCAAGGTATACTATATAGCAATGTTGAAATTTTTAATACAGTAAACTCAACATGGTTTATTACCAACTTATCAGTTGCACGCTATAATTTATGCGGAGCAGGCACGGACTCCATCGCGATTTTTGCAGGAGGAAGTGATTTAGCAGGCAATGTTTTCAATACAGTTGATATCCTAAATACAAACACCTATACCTGGACAACAGCTACCCTTTCAAAGGCACGCAATAATAGCACGGCATGTGCCGCAGGTGGTAAAATATTTATTGCAGGCGGTATTGATTCTTTAGGTCAGGAAAGTAATAGAGTAGACATCTATGACCTGAGCACCGGAACATGGAGCATTGATTCACTATCTCAAGCAAGAGCATTTTTAAGTGCAGCAGGAGTTGGGACTAAAGCAATATTTGCAGGCGGATCAGATGCAAACACATCTGTATCTTCTAAACGTGTAGATATGTACAACACTGTTAGTGGAACATGGACTATTGACTCATTAGCAACCGCAAGAACATTTGCAGCTGCAACTTCATTAAACAATAAATTTATTATTGCGGGTGGAACCACTTTGCCATTCAACATTTTGACCAGTATTGAAATGTTCACCGTTAGCTCGGTAGGATTAGAAGAAAACAATACTAATAATGATAAAATTACTGTCTATCCTAACCCTGCGCAAGATTTAATTTCCTTTGAAATAAAATCAAATGAAAATAATAATTCAATTGAAATCTATAATTCACTTGGACAAATTCAATGGAGTCAAGTAGCTAAACCAGGAATGAATAGCATTTTAATTGCTTCATGGCCTCGTGGGATTTATATTTTGAAAAATGGAAATAGGCAACAGCGATTTGTTAAAAATTAGTTGTTGGTTGTTGGTTGTTGGTTGTTAGATTTTAGATTTTTATTCGGTAAATCTTTGCGCTTGCCTCCCTGGGGAGGGCTTCTCGCCTTTGCGCCCTTTGCGAGAAAATTTATCGCAGCGCAGCCTTTACGTTTCCTGGATTAAGAAAAAAATTGACTTATTTTTCTTCGTAAATATTAAATACTTTCTTAACGACAGTCACAATTGTAGTAGCTAATAACGCACCGCTAAACGCTAATGCAATATCTTTTTGAGCATCCCAAACATCACCTTGTGTTCCGAGGTATGCATCTCCCTGTGCCTTGAAAAACACATCGGCCACCGCCCATTCTATTAATTCGTAAAGTCCACTGATGGACAATGTAATTTCAATGGGCAGCACCCACGACACCCATTTTGGAAAACTCAACCAGCGTAAAAACATTTCTCGCATGGGATAAGCCAATAAAAATCCAAAACTAAAATGCACAATGCGATCATAATGGTTTCGCGAAAAATGAAAATAATCTTGTAACCAAAAACCAAATGGATTTTCTGCATACGTATACTTTGATCCATAAACATGTAAGCATAAATAAATACAAAAAAGCAAATAACTCACATCGCTAAACTGATACTTTTTATAGGAGATCATTAAAAAAGGAAGAAATACAAAGACCAATACATTTTCCAATATCCAATTATTCAGATCGCTGGTACCAACCAAGGTGCTGGTCCAAATGGCTAAGAAGATGAAGAGAAATCCTTGCAACCAATAATTCGATTTAAAGGGAGTGCGGGTTTTGGTGATGGCGATGGTGAAAGACATGGTTTAATTAAGAATTAAGAATTATGAATTCAGAATTGGGTCTCAATAACGAAGAAGTAATAGAACTAGAGCTTTTAAATAAAATGTAATTAATAATTCAACGCATACAACAACAACTCTTCCTTCGTTTTCTCATAAATAAATTTCTTTTCGAATTTTAATCCGAGTTTTTCAAGTAAATGAATAGAGGCCGTATTTTCTTCTAAGGTAATGCCAAGTATTCTTTTAAGATGAAATTCTGTTTTGCAATAATCTAATACAGCACTCGCCGACTCATACCCATATCCTTTTCCTTCGTATTCAGGAAGAAAAGCAAAGCCAATATCTGGACTTTCAAAATCTGCACGTTTAATTACACCGCACATTCCAATGGGTAAATTGGAATCTCTCAAACCTACCCAATACAATCCAAAACCATTGTCATCGTAACTTTTTAAGGGGCCTTTTTTCAAATAGGCTTTAGCATCATCCAAATTTTTCACACCACGGTCGCCAATAAATTTTAACCAAGTAGGCGTGTTCACCAACTCCAATATAAATGGTGAGTCAGAAACAGATAATTCACGAATATGCAAACGCTCAGTGGAGGCAATAATCATTCTGTAAAACTATACAATCCATTTGAATTCAAAAATAGGGATCAAAAGTTTCTCTTTTTACAAATCTGTTTTAAACAAGCGCGTTGAATAGATCTTTCCATCGGGCAAACCACATTTTACAATATAAAAACCTGCTTCATAATTTGCTAAACTTACAGTTGATCCACTCCCGATTTGTTGCTGGATTACGAGTGATCCTTTACCATCATAAACAGAAATATCGATCTTGTTATTGACATCAGCCCTAACGATAAATACATCTTGCACTAAAGTGGGATAAATGGAGATTTCGTTAGTCGACTCCAGCTCTTGCACAGCAGTGCTTAAGCAAAGCAAATTAATTATAGGGCTGGCTGTGTTGAATGATTGGATGGAAGAGGAAAGTGCACTTACTGCACCTGTATATTGCGCATGTGTAGTTTGAGATTGTGTGGATACTCCTTGCGTCTGCAAAGAAAGGAGGGATGAATTACAAACGCTGTTGCCTGATGAATCTAACTTTACCAAGAAGAAATGTTGATTATTCCATGCACCGTTGTTTCCTCCAAGAATAAATCCACCATCGGAAGTGCTTTCAAAAGAATTGAAAAAAGCATTCACACTGCCGGCAGGAATAAAATTATGACACCAGAGTAAATTACAAGCCGAATCCGTTTTAATTAATAAAGGTATCGAATTGCCCGAATTATAATCGTATCCATTTGCTGCAATCAAGAAATTATTCGCTGCATCTTGAATAATTTTAACTGGAATTAAATCTCGCCCCAATACTTTGAAAGAATTTCCTCCGACGAAAGTAGTAAGTGTGCTATCCACTCTTGCTACGGTAAGTGGTCCGGCACCTGGAATACCTGAAATAGCGAAGTTAATACATACATATTCCCCGTTCGAAGCTTTGATAATATCTCTGGAATAAGTTCCAAAACTATTGGCGTAATGCTTAACAATAATTCCATTCGTATCTATAATGGTAATGGCATTAGTTAAATTCGATAGGGCGATTTCATTCGTTGCGACATAGCTCCCTTTATAGTTTGGACTTGCGAATTGATTCGTCACTAAATATCCTTCACTCACTACATTCCCTTGATTATTGAGTGTAACAACAGAAGGTTTTGCACTTCCGCCCAGTGCAATCGTTCCTGTAACAGTATAGTGTCCAGGTGAAATTTCAAAACCGCGATTACCATAATCATTTCCTGCGGTTCCATAACTTTTGTAAAATACAGTATTCAATGCAGCATCTAATTTAATGACTAAGCAATCGTAATTATTGGCACTGATATAAGTTGCACCTGTTAAAAAGTATCCACCATCCGCAGTTTGACAAATAGAATAAATGAAATCACTGGAGAGAGACGTATACGTTTTCGTTTGCAATACGACACCCGTTGGAGAAACAATAGAAATGACAGGATCATAATTACTCACTACATTAAACGTAGAGCCGGCCAACACATAATCTCCGGCTGCATTCTGAATAACACCACGAATGTCGTCTTGAGTCGAAAGATAAAAATCCAGCTGAAATGTATTTTGCTGAGCTGAAGTGGTGCTAATCGTTGTGAATAGTGTCAGCAAGATCAAAAGAAGGTAGCGAGTTGTTTTCATAGTCAAATGTAATAGTTTTATTCAATTGTTTAATTAAGAATTCAAAAATCACCTCCTTAATTTATGGGAGTGTGTTACAGCCTTGAGAACGAAATCAATTTTTCGTAAAAAGGCAAGGCCGCATGATACAAGGGAATCAGCCGATCCTCCAATTGCATGTCTTTTTTTACATAGGGTTGAAAACCTGAGGAGGCATGTACATTTTTGTACCAATGTTTTGCCCAGATCCCATCTTCTGCTCGGGGTTCGGCTTTCCAGGTTAACATTCCTGCATAATAGGGAATGCCGATATTCGCACATAATTTTTCAAGTTCCGCTGCCGGGTTTTTCAAGATGGTATTTGAGTCCATCACTAACACTTCTGCTTGCATGCTTTGCAATTTTTCTAGCAGATGTACTTGTGCCTCAAAACCAATATCGATCATACTCGGATTCTCAATCTCCTTAGCAAAGCTGGGAATAACTTCCGCGGGATCTCGAGTTAAAATCACATTGAACACCGAACGCATAAATGTTGTATCCAAATTCAATAGATGATGTCCCATGTTTTTGAAAAAGACAACTTCTTTTGGATGGTTTCCCATCATCATTTGAATTACTTTCTCTCCATTCGTTTCCATGGAAGCTAAAACTTCATCGGCACCAGGATGATATGTTTTAGCATCTGTATTTTTTAAATAATGTCCGTATAAAGGCTCATCAAAAACGAGTGTATCGGGACGTTGCGCAAAGGAATACATCAAGGCAGTGGAAATATTTCTAGGTCCCGACCACAAACAAATTCTTTTGCAATTTTCGATCGACATCTGTATAAATTATCCTTTCACTTTTTTCACTTCATCTTTCACTAACGCTGCATACCATTCGCTTAATTGTGCGGTCATACTACCTGGTTTTCCATCACCGATTACACGACCATCAATCTTAATTACGGGAGTAAGTCCACCAAAAGTTCCGGTAGCAAATGCTTCGTCGGCACTATACACATCGAATAAAGAAAAATCTTTTTGATGACAAACAATACTATGCTTTTCAAAAACTCGAATTACATTCTCTCTCGTAATTCCATTCATGCAATACTTGCCTGTGGATGTCCATACTTCATTCCCTCGTACAATAAAAAAGTTGGTGGCATTGCAGGTAGAAACGAATCCATTAATATCTAACATCAACGCTTCATCAGCTCCTGCTTCGAGTGCTTGAATAAGTGCTTGCACTTCGTGAAGTTTGCTATGACAATTTAATCGAGGATCTAAATAATCAGGTGAACCTCTTCGAATGGTACTTGTGAATAATGTAATTCCTTTTTGAGCTACTTCTGTTGAAGCTATTTTATGTTCGGCGATAATAACAATATTGGGTCCGCTGATGGTGAGTCGGGGATCTTGCGAAGGCGTTTTTTTGAAGCCTCGTGTAATCATAATGCGCACGTGCACTTTGTCGGTCATCTGATTTGCATCGAGCGTACGCTGAATTTTCGCTTTTAACTCTGCTTTCGTCATTTTTAAATCCAAACCAACATTTGCTGCTGCGCTCCATAAACGATTTAGGTGTTGATCTAAAAAAACCAATACACCATCATACAATCTTACGGCTTCCCAAATTCCATCCCCGACTAAATAGCCACTATCGAACACAGAAATTTTAGCTTCTGCACGCGGAAACAATTCATCGTTGATAAATATTAAAATAGAATCATTACGCGAATCGTGTTCTGCGGTATGAGTACCTGTTAACATAAAAGTATATTAACAAGAAATTTTATCGACACGCAATTGATGACGACCACCTTCAAATGGGACGGTCACAAACGCTGCTACCATTTCTCGTGCTACCTCATCACTCACAAATCGAGCGGGGATACACAAAATATTTGCATTATTATGTTGACGTGCTAAGGAAGCAATTTCGGGTGTCCAACACAAAGCAGCACGAATACCAGCATGCTTATTTGCCGTCATACAAACACCATTAGCACTTCCGCAAAGTAGAATACCACGACCTTCCGCCTCGGCTTCCACGGCCGACGCAACGGCATGTGCATAGTCAGGGTAATCGGTACTTTCTGCACTGTTGGTCCCATGATCTGTATAACTGTGTCCGAGCGAAGTTAAATACTCCTTCACTACTTCTTTCATTTCATATCCGGCGTGATCGGAACCTATGTGGAAATTCATCTATTTTTCTGTTTTATAAATTAATGATCGTTACTCTACAACAATTTTCTCCGAAACAAAATAGGTGCCCTGTTGAACATCTAACAAATAGAGTCCTTTTGAAAATAAACTAATATCAATTTTCACTTTTAACTCTTCGGAATATTTATACTCTTGACTCCAAACAATTTTTCCTTGTACATCTCTTAACTTCATTTGAAGCGGAGCATTGTCTTGCATTTTCAGTTCAACATTTAATTGTTGTGTAGCAGGATTTGGGTAGATGGAAGTTATCACATCTTCTTGCTGTGCATTAATAATTCCAGTGGTTGTTCCTGTTTCAAAAGTAAAGCGAGTGGAAAAATATCCAGCCGTAGTGCCATTATAACTTCGCACTCTCCAATAGTAACGAGTATTGGGATTTAATGCAGGAATTTGCTGTGAAGTATTTGTTAATCCCGATTGATTAAAGACGGTACTTGCTCCACTAAAAGAAATGGTTGTTGCTACTTGTAATTGATAGTTATTTGCATT
>JANOAX010000267.1:0-12115 GCA_031411335.1 Bacteroidota bacterium | reverse complement strand
ACAGTTGTAATTTTCATCAATACCGATAAAAATACAGAAACGGTAGCCTTGGACTTATTCATGACCATGTTATTTTCTGAAAAATCAGCTTTGTATAATAAACTGGTGGTGGCAGAACAAAAAGCAAGATCAGTGGATGGTAATTTTTTCTTTACTAGAGATCCTTATTTAGCAAGTGCACAAGCATCCTTGGTTGATGAAAAAGACATGCAATATGTGAGAGAAGAAATTACAAAAGCCATAGAAGAAGCGAAGACCAAACCATTTTCCGAAAAAGAAATTGCGGATGCAAAATCGAGATTGCGATATGGTTTCGCGATGGGAATGGATAGCCCTTCACAAATTGCCAACAATCTATCATTTTTCACTTGGGTTACTAATAATCCAGAAAGCGTGAATATTACTTATGCGTTATATGACAAGGTTACAGCTAATGATATGATGGAAGCAGCTAAAAAGTATCTAATTCCAACTGGACTTACCATTTCTACTATTTCTGGACATGAAAATTGTCCGATTAAATAATTTAATAGAGCTCTAAAAAATGAAAAAAATATTATTACTAATACTTCTACACTTTACCATTGCAGCAAATGCAATGGAAGTAGTAGAATTGAAAATGCCTAAGTCCGATATTATTGTTGTAAAATTAATGTTTAGAAACGGTTCCATTTCAGATCCAGCAACTAAACTTGGACTCACTAATTTAACTGCCAATTTAATTTCTGAAGGCGGTTCTAAACAATACTCAAGTACTGAAATAAAAGATATTATTTATCCTTGGGCTGCAAGTTACGGCGTTTCTGTTGACAAAGAAGTCAGCATATTTACTTTTAGTGTACATAAAGATCATTTAGATAAATTCTATCCCATCTTAGCGGGACTTATTCAAACACCACGTTTTGATGAGGAAGATTTTAAACGTGTAAAATCGAATCAGCAGAATTATGTAGACGAAGTAATTCGCACTTCTTCCGATGAAGAGTATTCTAAAAAGACATTAGAAGACTTTTTATTCAGAGGAACCAATTACCAACATCCCGTAGCTGGAACAACCAATGGTGTGATGAATTGTACGTTAGAAGATGTAAAAGCACATTATTCAAGTTATTTCACAAAAGAAAATTTGACTTTAGGAATTGCAGGTAACTACACTCCAGAATTTCTATTGAAGTTAAAAACGATGCTCAACACTTTACCCTCTTTAAAAGTTACTATTCCAACACCAGGCGTTGCTCGTCAATCGAATGGAATGGAAGTGGAAATCATTTCAAAAGACAATGCATTGGGTTCTGCCATCTTCACAGGATTTAAACTTCCTATCACGCGTTCTGATGATGATTTTGCTGCTTTAATGATTGCGAACAGTTGGTTGGGTGAACATCGTAAATCGTATTCCAGATTGTATCAGAAGATTCGCGAACAACGTTCGATGAACTACGGTGATTACTCGTATATCGAATGGTATAACAATGGTGGTTCTAACATGTTACCTCGCCCTGGATGTCCACGAAGCAGTAATTATTTCTCACTATGGATTCGTCCAGTACAAACGGCAAAAGGATTGAAAGGACAATATCCAGAATTAGATTCCATCGAAATTGGACATGCGCATTTTGCACTACGTATGGCGGTTCGCGAATTGAATTTGTTAGTGAAAGATGGAATGTCTCAAGAAGATTTTGATTTAACACGCGACTTTTTACGTTCATACATGAAGCTGTATGCCCAAACTGCAGAACAACAATTAGGCTATTTGATGGATAGTAAATTTTACAAGCGTGATAATTGGCTGAGTTCAGCCGATCAATTATTAGCAGCATGTACCTTGGAAAAAGTAAATGCAGCTATTAAAAAGTACTGGCAAAGTGATAATATGTTCGTGAGTATCATCACCGATAAAAGTGAGGTGGTACCCTTAGCACGTTCGCTTCGTGAAGGCATGGTTTCTCCAATGAGTTATAGTAACGCATTAAAAGGAGTATTAACCAAAGAAATTTTGGCAGAAGATGAAATCGTAAAATCATTTCCAATGCGAGCTGGAAGTATTTCGATTGTTGAATCGAATGATGTTTTTAGAAAATAATTTAGAATTGACAACGGTTCCTACTTGGAATTCGATGTATGCGTGATAATAGAAAAGCCAGAAAGGCTGCGATCATAGGAGGAGGGGCTGCGGGATTTTTCGCAGCCTTACACCTTGCCGAAATCGATCCGCACTGCGAGGTGCATATTTTCGAGAAGAGCACACAATTATTAAGTAAAGTAAAAGTTTCAGGCGGCGGTCGATGTAATGTAACGCACGCGTGTTTTGACAACCGCACATTAGTACAATTTTATCCAAGAGGGAGTAAACAACTTGCATCACCCTTCAAACAGTTTTCACCTATTGACACTATCGCATGGTTTAAGGAAAGAGGGGTGACGTTAAAAACGGAAGCAGATGGGCGGATGTTTCCGGTTACTGATTCATCGCAAACTATCATCAATTGCTTTTTAGATGAAGCCCAACGATTAGGTGTAAGAATTCATACTCAACAAGGAGTAAGTTCATTTCTTCAAGAAAACAATCAATGGAAAATCACTTTTAGTGACCAATCACAATTTATGGCCGATGCACTCCTCATTGCGACGGGAAGCAGTGAATTAATTTGGAATCAAATAAAATCCTTAGGAATTAAAATAGAAGAACCCGCTCCTTCACTTTTCACCTTTAATGTAAAGGACATGAATTTGCATGAATTGTCGGGAACCAGTGTTGAACATACTTCGCTAAAAATTCATGGAACGAAACTTAAAACAGAAGGTCCATTATTAATTACCCATTGGGGAATGAGTGGTCCAGCTATCCTGAAATTATCCGCGTGGGGAGCACTTGATTTAAAAGCGTTGAATTACAATTTCACTTTATCGGTTTCCTTTCTACCAGAGCAAAATGATCAAAGTTTGATGGACTTTTTGAAAAACCTACGGAGCAAAGAAAGTAGAAAGCAAGTGAATTCTTTTTCTCCTTTTGATGAGATAAGCAAAAGATTGTGGAATTATCTACTAGGAAAATCCGACATCACACAGCAAATAAATTGGGCTGATTTATCCAACAAAGATTTACAACGACTCGTCGACGAATTGTTACATGGACAATACAAGGTAAATGGCAAAAGTACTTTTAAAGATGAATTTGTAACCTGCGGAGGTGTTTCCTTAGATGAAATTAATTTCAAAACCTATGAATCTAAAAAGTATCCAGGTTTATTTTTTGCGGGCGAAGTCATCAATGTAGATGCCGTTACAGGTGGATTCAATTTTCAACACGCCTGGACATCGGGGTGGATAGCCGCGGAAGGAATTGGCAAATTGGCAAGTTGGTGAATTGGCGAATTGCTGCGTTCTGATAAATTAAGGTCAAGAACTTTGCTTTGTGAATTTCAACTTGGAATTGGTGATCCATTTCAAATCTATATAATCTCACCTTTGCGATCGCTGCAATTTGCGCTGCTATCGCTGCGGTTAAGTATAAATTTTATGAACCTACAATTAAAATATGAAAAATGTTTTTAGTTTGCAGTAATCTTCTTCAAATTATCCGACGGTACACGATCGATTAAATAATAGTATGGATCCACGCCCACTTGATAAGGTT
This sequence comes from Bacteroidota bacterium, assembly GCA_031411335.1. Taxonomy (GTDB): domain Bacteria; phylum Bacteroidota; class Bacteroidia; order AKYH767-A; family OLB10; genus JAJTFW01. The sequence goes on along the minus strand of JANOAX010000267.1, from coordinate 8,475 downwards.
CTTCCTTGGTACGAATGGTAAAAGACCTTTCCATTTTATCGAATAATAGTTTTTCAAGATGCAAAGCTCTTCCCATTTTCTTTCCTTCGACGGGCTTTGCAAAAACTCCAATTTCGATCCAATCATGAATGCCCACTTTGGTTTCTCTGCCTAATGAATCGGCGTACATTTTATCGGTTCGTACTTTAAATGTAGTTTCATAACCATCTTTTACTTTTTTGGAAGATGCTTCCATCACACGATTATTAAAGATGGTCATTTTTTTAAATAAATCTATGATTAAATATTTCAAACTATCTGGAGTTACCGCATCAAAACGATCTACTAATTCATAAGAACCAGGGTAAGGTGGTTGACGATATGCGAAACTATCTACCATGTTTTTAAGAGCAGCATTTACATTCTTCTCACCAATCATGTCTTTAAAGTAATACATGATAACACTGGCCTTATTATAATGCACATAACCTTGATTTTCTACTTCCTCCAAGGCGCATTCCTTTTCACTTTCGGTACCGCGTGACCGTAAGTAACGATCCATTTCATAACGAAGGAACTTATGCATCTGATCCTTTCCATACATCTTTTCCATCACCATTAAGGCAGAATATTGCGCCATCGACTCTGATAGCAAAGTAGATCCTTGCATTTCTGGACCTATCACTTGATGCGCCCACCATTGATGTCCCATTTCATGCGCTACTACATAAGTCACCATATCGATATCATCTGAATCTTCGAGATTGGCAATAAATCCAATCGATTCAGAGTAAGGCATGGTTCCTGGGAATGCTTGCGCAAAACTGGCATAACGAGGGAACTCAATAATTCTAGCTTGCTTGTGAGCATATGGCCCGAAGTTTTCAGTATAGTAATCGATGGCTTTTTCCATCGACATTAACATTTTATCTACATTGTAGGGATGTGCTTTATCATAATACACTTCCAAACTTATTCCTTTGTGCATCTTTGTTTTTGTCTCAAAGCGAGCAGATAAAAACGAATAGAAATTTAAAGAGTAATGATCCAATTCATATTCAAAATAACTTCGTCCATCTTTCTTCCATTGTTTTTTCAATGAGCCTGGAGCAATGGCAATTTGATCATCACTGGTACTAAAGATAGTTTTTACTGTAACCCAATCAGAATTATTGCTGATGTAATTATCCATTCTGGATTTAGGATCCTTAGATAATAATGGCATTCGCTTACGAGGAAGTAAATCCTTTTTCTTACGATCATTCTTATCTTGAATTTCATAGTTGGCTTGATAACCAATCATAGGGAGAAAACTGCCATTATTAAAGAAAGAACCATTACTCACAATGTTAGTATTACTCACTTCATTTTCAATTCCTCTTGCGTGGTAAGATGAACTCATCGTTAACAATAAACTATCACCCGGTTGAAGACCCTTATTCAACCGATAAATTTGAAATTGCAGCAAAGAATCATTCAATACTAATTTTGAAGAAGGTACATCCATCTTAAATTCAAAATCATTGGGGACTGTGAAGAAAATTGAATCAATCACTTCGGCACTCTTATTCTTAATCCATTGAGTTGACTTCACTTCTAGACGTCTTTCTTCAGGAAATAAATCAATTTGATAGTCGACAGAAATAACACGAGGCTGTGGAGTTGTTTCAAATCGTTTATATGATTTCTCATAGTCAGCTTGCGATTTTTCATCCTCCTTTGAAGTGGTAAAATCATTCAACACTTTAGAATTATAATACAAGAAAGAACCAAAGACCACCCAAGCCACTAAAGCGAAAAGAAATGGCAATTTCACCATGGGAAAACGATGCTTTGCGATTGCTGTTCGAATTTTAAAACTAACATCACGTCCACGAACCCAGAAAAGCAATCCAACAATTAATAACATGACACCAAATAGTACCCAATAAATTTCAAAAGCCAAGGTGCCTGTCAAAAAGGGGCCAAACTTATTCATATCTGAATAAATTAAACTTGGGCTACTACCAAAGGGAATCAAATTCGATTCAACATCTAAGGCCGGCCAAACAAAAGTATTCGTAATTACAACAGCGATGAATACAAAATAGCCAAGGTATTTATTATTGACAAGAATATGAATAAAAACACTTAACGTAATCAAACCTAAAAAGCTAATTCCACTAATTAAAATCATCTGAATAAAATAAACACCTAAACGAATATCTTCAAATCCATGAAGGAGTTGTGTAACGATGCCAATTAGACAACCAATAATTAATAAAGTTTCAATCACCAACCACAATGCAATCGTTTTAGAGATGAGGGGTATCCAGTCAGAGTAGGGAAGTGCATCATAAATATCACTCACCTTATTGTCACGTTCTTTCCAAACTATGACACCCGTATAGAAAGTGATAACAGCAACAATAAATAAATAAAAGGAACCTTGAATAATGTCGAGCACTTGATACGTCACAGGAAATGCGGTTAACCCATAACCTTGGGAAGTAGCAAATGACATCGAAGAAATTAAATTAATAGCACCAAAAATCATGATCACAATAAAAGCGGTATTCTTTAAAATAGAAATCGTTTCCAACTTTACTTGACTTATTATTTGCTGCGCTGTAAGTCTTGAATTAAAGATCGGCTTCACAGAGATTAAGGGAACCCATGAACGCAGAGGAGCGATTTCACTAATGCTATCTGCATTTGATTTCTTCTTTGACCCTCTTAATTTTTCTGAAAAACTAAATCGATAATAAGTAAAAATTAATACTAACACACCAACGCCCATCCATATCAAACGATTCATCAAGAGGAGACCTTCATATCCCATCGACATGGTATTCTTATCATCCACTGTCCAATATTTAGTAGCTACCGAAAAAGTTCTCATTCCAAACGGGTCCAGCATCGCTCCGATCACTTCAGAATCGATATCACGAATCAAATTTTGCGAAATAATATATCCCACCAACAATCCAATCGAACCAACGAATGAAAGGATGGTACTTCGGGTAAGTGCAGCAATGCTAAAAATTACAGCGCCCGCAAAAAACATATTCGGAACAACAAAAACCAAAAACCCATGAATATGACCCGACCAAATGGTAGGACCTTTCAAGCTTTCATCGAGCCAAGGCATTTGCACACCAATCAAATTCCCAATGGAAACACCCAAAAAAGGAATCATGCAAATGATAACGGCTCCGAAAAATCGGCCCAATAAAAAATCTCTTTTCTTAATAGGAGTTGTAAAAAGAATTTGACTTGTTTTCTCTGTAAAATCACGAGCAGCTGCTGAATTCAAAAACGCAGTGATCATCAACAAAGAAAGCAAAGACATAATGGAATAAAACTGCTCTACGATAAACGGTGCGTTTTTATGCACATTTCCTGTTTGCGAACCAACCGTAATTGAATCACTAGAGCTAGCACCAAAGATTAAAGCAGCATTAATTAAAATGAAAATATACAACATGGGTTGTCGAAACCAATACCGCAATTCGAATTTCAGAATATGTTTAAACATAAATTTCAATTTAGAGTCTGTCTATTAAGTTAGTGTTTGGATCATAATGTTCGAGTTCGAGGCTTTCGCAGTCTTGAAAACCAAGGAGTTTATTATAATAAATGACTGTTTTCAAGACAAGAGTAACGACGAAATCGGACATTATGAACAAACACAATTTACAATTATTGGTTACGAAAGCCTTTGATATGCGTAAAAAACACATCTTCCAAATCTGCTTGAATAGATTCGAAACCGGTATCAGGAGAATGATCACTATAGACATGAGCGAGCGGTTTGCCAGCAACCATACGTGTAGAAATAACGGGATACTTCTCGGTAAATTCTGGAATATCATGTTTGCTCACCTCGCGACGCCAAATTTTTCCATTGATGGAAGAGAGTGCATCCATCGGACTTCCTTCAAAAAGAACTCTACCTTTATCGATAATCGCCATTTGACTACAGAGTTCTTTCACATCATCCACGATATGTGTCGACAAAATCACAATTACTTGTTCACCAATCTCACTTAACAAGTTATAAAAGCGGTTACGCTCACCAGGATCTAATCCTGCGGTAGGCTCATCTACAATAATCAATTTAGGATCTCCCAGTAAAGCCTGAGCAATACCAAAACGTTGCTTCATCCCTCCTGAAAATCCACCGAGCGCTTTTTTACGAACATCCCAAAGGTTAACACGTTTTAGCAAATCTTCAACAACCGTTTTTCGCTCTACGCTGATTCCCTTCAAAATGGCAATATGCTCCAACATATCATACGCTGAAACCTTTGGATAAACGCCAAATTCCTGCGGCAAATATCCCAGGAGTTTACGCACTTCTAATTTTTCTTTGAGCACATCTAAATCACCCAACATAACGGTACCACTATCCGCTTCTTGTAAAGTGGCGATGGTACGCATCAAAGTTGATTTTCCGGCGCCATTCGGTCCGAGTAAACCATACATTCCGGTTGAAATGGTGAGGTTAACATCATGCAAAGCCTTTACACCATTGGAATAAGTCTTTGAGAGGGAAGTAATTTTCAGTTCCATAAATCGATTTAGATAGGAACGATGAAGATAGAAAAAATAATAAAATCAAACCGACGATGTACGTCATTCAATAAAAACAATGCTTGAAACGTAGAAAAATAATACTGAAACGCAAGGTATTTCGTTATCGATCTTCCACAGCCACCACTCCTCTAAAAACAGTTTCTCTATCGGTCTCCAATTCGAGAATAAATGTGGGATACTGAACAAATGCATCGGCCATAAATATTTTTGGACTACAATGATCACATGCTGCAATCACTTGTCCTTGAAAATTGATTGCTTTACAGTTAAACTTAGCGAATAGTTCATTACTATTTATCCAAGGAAGTACTGTCTTCCTTTTATAAAAGATAGTAGATAAAACAGCATGAGAACCATCCAAATCAGTTTGACTTAATCGATAATACCTCGATTGGGGAGGAATTTCTGCATAATAATCATACGATCTTACATTGGATGTATTTCCTTTGCTTTGAATTGTTGCAACTAAATTCCAATTTAAGAGATCACTAGACTCCTCCAACGTAAAAAAATCGTTATTTTCTTCTTGAGCTACTTTCCACCCAAAAACCAAATCTTGTTCTTGATCTTTAGCTGTAAAATCAATGAACGAAACGGGGAGAGGATTGAGTGTCGAGTTCACTTCAAAACCAATCATTGTCATACGAAATGAAAAAATACTTCCTGTAAAACTGGGTGAGGAATGTGTCAAATTCGATGAAATAGATCGATAAGAAACTGCAGAGCTTAAGTTGGCCGATTGCATATCAAACAACTCATTAAATCCAGTTCCAGAGCAAGTAAAATTTATACTATTTCTATCAGAAGTAGTAGCAGCAATAACCATATCACCGTTATCTGAACTAATAGAAGAGCCTAATGAAATAGAGGATAAAAGAAAGTTGGCATTCGTTACTGTTTCAGAGATGGGCATCGACTGCAACACGTTGCGAAGCATCACTGTTTTTAAAGAAATTGAACGAATACTTGCACCCGTTGAATTGCTTACTACCATTGTATTTCCTGTGACAGATGAAATATCACTTTCTTTCAAATAAAAAGATGAAGTATGACTATAATAAAAAAGCCCAAACGTTACCCCATCAATTGCGGTGAGTGACTTATTACCCCAAGTAATAGAGTTGACTGAATTATATCCATTATAATCTGCAGAAACGATCACAAGTAGCAATCGATTACTTCCAGCAGTTGCATTATAGGAAAAGCTAGTCGTCGATTGCGCACTTGCACTTACAATACTCACTTGGGCATGAGACTGTAAATGCAAACTACAACAAAGTGTTGTTGCAGCAATGAACCGAAGTATCTTTTCTGAATGCAATTTTAGAATAATCAAAAAAAGACAATCAAAGTTGAATCCAAAAGAGAGGCTATTTCGGGACGAAAATGGTAGAAATCTTACATTTTGAGAGTGAGTAGGAGAGTGAGAGAGGTGGATTGGTGTCGCGAGGCTTCGAGATGGTGAGTTGGTGAGTTGGTGAGTTGGTGAGTTGGTGTCTCGATAGTTATCGGGATGGTGAGTTTGCAATCGCGAAGCCTCGCGAGGGAAATGGGAAAATGGGTGATTAAAATAGATTTCGATTGCTATCGGTATGTGGGGGAATTCTGAATTCTTCATTCATAATTCTTAATTGAATCCTTATCTTTGCACAGTTCTTTGAAAATATGGGGTCGACAGGAATCGACAGGAGGAGTAATACGCAGGTAAGCATGCAGGGAGTTGGAATTTATCCCTTAAAACACAAGTTCCAATCGCTTTAACTGGCGAAAACAATTATGCGCTTGCTGCTTAATTCCTAATAGGAATTAACTTCATCTACGGCTCTAGGAGCCGAGACGAGCTGCTCTACCACTGCCTCCCGCCTGCCGGGCGGAGGATCAGGGCATCACAATGGCAGGCTGGTCGCACCGAAGTTTCGGCGGTACGATAAGATAAAGAAACTACGGAAAACATTGGTTTGATTCTCACCTAAGGTTTTCCCGACAATCCAAGCAGAAACTAAGCATGTAGAAAGCTTGTTGATTCCCTAGCTGGACGTGGGTTCAAATCCCACCGACTCCACAGAATGATCAATGCAAAACCTGCAAATAAGGTTTTGCATTGACTCACTTTTTGAGAAAGATGGGAACACATTTTTGAAATCCCACCGACTCCATCTTCGCCCTTCGAAACTTTAGAGTAGGAGAGCATAATTAGAACGAAGGGAATATAATATTTTCTTTTTTTTAATTTTTTATATTAAATTTGTACACGATTTCATATAAACATTTTTCCAAATATTATTTTATGTCAACATCATTTAACAGAATTCTAGTACATGCTGTATGGAGTACTAAATACAGGCAAAAATTGATTTATTCATCAATTGAGAATGAAATTCATGAATTTATTAAAGCAAAATTTAATGATATGGGTTGTTCTGTCGTCATCATTAATGGAATGCCAGATCATGTTCATTGTTTGTTTTTGATGAGTAGAACTAAATCAATTTCAGAGATTATCAAATTCGTAAAAGGGAGCAGTTCCCATTATATTAATGAACGAAAATTACTAAATACGAATTTCATGTGGCAAATTGGATATGGTGCATTTTCGGTCGATCATTCAAACATAGATTACATTGCCAATTATATCCGAAATCAAAAAAGGCATCATAAAATGAATGATGTGTGGGTGGATCATGAAATCGATATTACCTAATAATATAATTGATAATTTCCTCACAGCATAGGGTTTAAACCCCCACAGCATAGGGTTTAAACCCTATGCTGTGGGATGTTAAACTCGTTAACCTTCACCCGCCACAAACCTCATTAAAATATTTCCAAACGGGATCGGAAACGGGGGCGGGGGCGGTGATTTTTATGGATTCACCAGAAACAGGATGTGTGAATTGTATGGCTCGGGCGTGGAGATGGATGCTACCATCTGGATTACTACGGTTGAATCCATACTTTAAATCGCCTTTGATGGGACAACCTATATCCGCTAACATAACTCGAATTTGATGATGGCGGCCTGTTTGCGGATCAATGTTTAATAAATGATAGGTATCTGACGAAGCGAGTAGGGTGTAGGTTAAACTGCTTTCTAATGCGCCTGTCTTGGGTTGCATGGACGCAAAACTTTTGTTCATTTTCTCATTCTTGATGAGATAACGAATGAGGGTATCCTCGTTTTGCGGAGGTAAATTCTTAACAACAGCCCAATAGGTTTTTTTGATTTCTTTGTCTCGAAAAAGTTTGTTCATTCGCTCTAACGCTTTGCTGGTGCGTGCAAATAACACCACACCACTCACAGGACGATCGATGCGATGAATAACACCTAAAAAAACATCACCGGGTTTGTTGTATTTTTCTTTTACGTAGACTTTTACTTTTTCACTTAAGGGTTCATCACCGGTTTTATCGCCCTGAACAATTTCACCCGTCTTTTTATTGACGGCAATGATGTGATTGTCTTCGTATAAAATTTCTAAATTTTGCACTCCAATATCTCCATTAATATTGCTCTTGTTCATTTGGAAAATCTTTCGATTTCACATCGGCAATGTAACGCTTGGTAGCTTCTTGAATGTCATCAAACAAATTCATGTACCGTCTTAAAAAACGAGGATTAAAATCTTTGTTGATGCCTAACATATCATGTAGAACGAGCACTTGTCCGTCGCAGCCATTACCAGCGCCGATGCCAATGGTTGGAATTTTTAAGCCACTCGAAACTTCTTTCGCTAACTGAGCCGGAATTTTTTCTAAAACAATACTGAAACAACCTAATTCTTCTAGCAAGTGGGCATCTTCTCGTAATCGCTGTGCTTCGGCTTCTTCTTTTGCTCTCACTACATACGTTCCAAATTTATAAATCGATTGTGGTGTCAATCCTAAGTGGCCCATCACTGGAACACCTGCCGATAAAAT
>JANOAX010000266.1:0-18463 GCA_031411335.1 Bacteroidota bacterium | reverse complement strand
AGTGTCAAAAAAGGAATTTGTTCCGGTGATAAAAAGTTTTTTCTCGTAATCAGAAATTGCATCTCCCATGTGATCGTTTCGATCAATAGCATACCAAGTAGGAGTGAAACTTAAAGTGATGGGAAATGAATTTGTAGTGTTGTCCATTAATAAAATGAGGGTAGTGTCATTTACACCATCTGTGAAATTCACCTCGACTTTCATTTCATAAACCACTGAATTTCCTTTACTCTTCTGACGAGAATGTAAAATATATTGATGCGTTGCTATGTTCACCACTTGTAATGAATCAATATCAAAATGTGGAAAGCCGGGTGTGAATACCCAATCGTCAAAGAAACGATTCATGTTTATGCCACTGCTCGTAGTAAGTTCATCTCTTAAATGATAACTGTTCACAGAGCTATTTCCTCGGTTATTCATGAAATCTCTGCATCCTTCAAAGAATAACGAGTCCTGCATGTAAAAACGTAATGTATGTGCCACATCAGCTCCCTTATTGTAAACAGTAGGACCATAGGTATGTGCGTGCGGAATATTGATGAGCGGTAAATATCCATTGTCGGTGATATGTGCAAACTGCAGAACTTTTCTATGGTTGGTGCGAAACCAAGTTCTATAGGCATCAGTCCCGTATAATTTTTCCGTGACATAGGCTTCATTAAAACTTGCAAATCCTTCGTTTAGCCACATGTCGCCTTCCGACTCACAAGTAGTCCAATCACCCCACCACATATGCGCTAATTCATGCGCCCACAATGTTTCGTAGGTGAGTGATCCATTGACATAAGCAGTACCAATATGAATACTTGTTGCATGTTCCATCGCCCCTGAGTTAAACGGAATTAAACAATATCCTACTTTTTGAAACGGATAAGGACCATACGCCTGAATGTAATGAGATAACACCGAATCTAAGTTTTGAAATGTCGCACTTACATTGTTGGAATCATTTGGCATGCAAGCAATTTCCACAGGGATGTTTTGATAGTTTCTACTCCATGTGTAATAGGGTGCAATAGCAACACTAGCTAAATAAGTAGGAATTGGTGTTGTTAAATTCCAGTTCCAAGTATTATTACCATTCGCATGTAATGTAACTCCGGTTAGAATCCCATTGCAAAATGCCTTGTATCCCGCAGTAGTCGTGATGTGAAAGGAGTAAGTGGATCGATCTGTAAACACATCGTTCGCAGGGAACCATGCCCTTCCAAATACATGTGGATCACTGCCAAATCCAACCCCCAAATTAAACGCATAATTAAAGTTAAAATAAAATCCACCCCAACCTGACGGATCGCCCTTTGGAATACCATGATAATAAATAGTGACAATTTCTGAAGTGATATTGTTTACCGGATTTAGTAAAGTGATTCCAAGTGTAGTATCGTTGTATGAATAAGTAAGTGCATTTGAGTTTTGATCAATAATAGAATCAATGACCAATGATAAAAGTGAAACTTCAAGTGTAGTTATATTTTGTACAGAATTTGATTTGAATTCCAACTGTGCATGTGCTTCTATACTCTTCCCAGGAAAATTAATCGTATCAAAACTGATATCATAATGTATAACATCTAGTAAGTTGGATTGAGCATAATTAGGCAAACTAATTCCTAGAATCAGTAATAGCGTATAGAGTAGTTTTGTCATCGTATTCGATGACACTAAATTAGTAAAATTTAGGGAGAACCAAAGGGCGTTTATCTTGTGATATTCGCTTTCGCCTGAAACACTTGATCTTCATCTCTCACCACAATAAAATAGTTTCCATCGGAGTAATGACTCATGTCAATACCTGCCTGCATCAGGATCGAAATCTTTGTGTTAGCTGAATAAATGAGTCTTCCGGTAAAGTCAAAAATGTTCAACAAGCAATCTTCCATCCCATGAACTTCCTTGGTGATGTGAATATATCCATGTCCTGGATTGGGTGCAATTGAAAGCAATCCTTGTCCCACTGGCGGACTTATTGCCCTTAAAATATTTAACGTATCATTCAAAGTGCATCCTCTCGAATCTGAAATAAAATAGGGTTGTGGACCTTCTGCAAGTTGATGAATTTGGTTTCCAATGATGCCTGAATTCAGCCATTGTATGTAGTAGGGAGGTATTCCTCCTTGTAAATGCAAACTAGCTGATCCATTTTGTTCGAAATCGATTTCTGATTGAATAGTTTCAGTGGCGATAATAGGAGCCGGGCTGGAAATTGTATAGTTTTCCAATCTACTGCATCCATTGTCTTGTTGTATCGTGCATTGATAATTTCCGCTTGGTAAATTCGTCACATGAGAAGTAATACTTTGGTTCGACCAATTATATTGCAAATTAGATTGAAGATCACCATAAATAATATTTCCTGTCCAATAGGATCCTATTTTATTTGCAGTTAAGAATGCACCCGAATTTCCGATTCGTGAATTTGAATTGAGATGAGTTAAGAAGTGATTATCATAAAATGAAGATGAATCGAGATGATTGAAAATATCGTCTGTTGAATAAACATAAAGACTCCAATCGCCAGCATTGCATGTATATGGACTATTTAATGTCAACTGACTTGTCAAAGAATTAATTGTTTTGATTAGAGAATAGCTTCCGATTAAAGTCCAAGACGAGGAATTATTTTCATTTCCAATATAATCTCCTGGCATAATGTAAACGGTAACGGCACCACTTCTGTTCAAGAATAAATCAATTCCCTTTAGTAATAGATCATTGGTTGACGAAAAGTGAATCATACTTCCATGAGAAGGATTTGCAAATGGAATGGCTGTCATGCTATGATATTCATTGCTGGCTGGTGTAGCCTGAATACTAATTTCTCCATCATTGGAATTGAAACATCGAGGTTCCCGAATTAATGTAGTTGTAACTTTTATACTATCTGCTAGAGGAGTAATAAATGTTTTTGCAGAAACACAACCCAATGCATCTGTAACAACAATCTCATTTTGTCCTGGTGAAAATTGTTGTTGAAACCACTGGCCATCTGCTATATTATTATTATAAGAAAAACCAAAGTCGCTATTAACCACATAAGATATCATGCCGGCCATATTCATCACTCCAGTTATTCCGGACTGAAAAGGACGATTATTTAAGTTCCTGCTTATACCTTCATAAATGCTTACGATATGATCATAGTTTAATGTTTTGCCAATAACTGTACTTGTAATCCCTTTAATTTCTCCATGATGGTTATAGATGTAAACTGAATAAACTCCAGAATCTAAAGTGGGTGGAGTAACAAAAGTTATCGGAGTTTCTTCGTCAATCCCTGCTCCGTAAACTTGAGTTGAACTAATTAATTGCCATTGAGTAGAATCAAATTCAGCTCCCGACATCGATCCCGATTTGAGATAAATGCTTATGGTTTGCAATTGTGTACTAGGAAGATGAATGGAAATATGAGTCAATGAAATTTTTGATTTAGTGGACAAATCGAACATGAACCCATTGCTCTGTGTATTGGACCAAAGCGTAGTATACAATGACTTTTTATATGGGAACGGAGATCCGCCTTTTGCATGAAAGATGGCTTGTCCATCATTGGCAGATCCGCAAGTAGGAGCATAACTGACAGCGTCTACTTCAAGTGGAGAGGGTTCACCTAGAACTGCGGATTCAGTAACCACATTTCCACCTGCATCACTTATAGTTAAAGTATAAACACCAGCTGGAAGATTTGTGATTTCATCCGTAATGTTACCATTCGACCAAAGAAATTGATAGGGCTTAACACCACCGCTTGCTCTTGCTTTTATGTATCCAGTGGAAGTGCCATGGCATTTAGCATTCACAACGCGTCTTATACCAGCATTAAAAGGTAAAACAACTTTAGATTCACTTGTTGTGATTTCTGATTTAGTTCCTGCATGATTCGATGCCTGTGGTGTTTCAGATTGATTAAAAATTCCTTGTAAAGTAGGCGTAAGGAATGATGATTTCGTTATATTGGTTTCAGGAAGTTCATTGCTTAAACCTATGATAACTCGATTTTTCTTACAACTAAGTTGAATGGGTAAATGACTTAAATCGGTAGAATTCTGATTTTGCGCATTTCTAAAATCATCATCATAAAAGTAGTAATTTGAATAAGGAAAGACTGATAAAAAATACGAATCAAATTCTTGACTTTTTGTGGTAACACTCAATGATTGCGCAATGATTGCGGTGCACAGGAACTGTACACTAATTATAAATCCCAATTTATGATAACTCCTCATCGCCAATACTGTTAATTTACCTTCTTTAACGGAGAGATTGCACCTCAGTTATGTAAATTTAAGGGTTTGTAAGATTTTTTATCAAATTATAGAGAATCATTAGGAAGCTGGTAGTATAAAAGTAATACTAAAACCAGAATTTTAGAAACAATTTAAAACCAATTCGAAAATAAAAGAATCAGTAAAATACCTACAATATCTACAAAAAAACCAACTATTACCATTTCTTTAACTTTGATATGCCCACTTGAATAAACTATTGTATTTGGGGCCGTAGCAATAGGTAGCATAAAACCCAATGAAGCTGATAAGGCAGCAGGAACCAAAAGTAGTTTAGGATCTAAATCTGTTACCAGTTGTAATGAAATTAAAATGGGCATCATCAATTGAATACTAGCTACATTGGAAGCAAACTCAGAGATGACAGTTACAATTACACAAATAATTAGAATGGTAAAGATGTTGGGAACATCATTTACAGCGTTAAGTTGGTGTGCTAGCCAAGTACTCAAACCAGAAAGTTCAAATCCTTTTGCTAAGGCGAATCCACTTCCGAAAAGTAAAATAATTTCATAAGGAAGCTTTGATGCTTCCTTCCATGTGAGTAATGCTCTTCCTTTTTCTGTTTGAGATGGAATTAAGAAGAGAAGTAAGGCCATACTGATAGCAATGGTGCTGTCTTGAATTTGTTGGGGGTGCGGAAAGAGATTAGTCCATCCTTTGAGATGTAAACTACCGATGTCTAAATCGGCACGTGTTAACCATAATATTGCCGTCATAAAGAAAACGACGCCAACTATTTTTTCATCTATATTCCATCTGCCAAGCTGAGAAAATTGAGCTTTGAATCCACTCATTTCAAATTTGTCGATCTTTAATTTGCGTATAAGGAAGAATCGAATGATGAACCAAGCACTCAACAACAATAGGAAGGCAAAGGGCAGGGCGAAGATCATCCAGCCTGCAAATGTAATGGGGGCTGAAGATGCGTACTGCTCATTATAAGCTCTATAAAAAATCATGTTGGTTGGGGTGCCAACTAAAGTCCCTAAGCCTCCTATGCTGGCAGAATAAGCAAGTCCAATCAGTAATGCAGCGGATAGTTTTCGATGCGTTTCTTGAGAAGGAATATACTTTTTTAATTGATGGATAACGGCAAGTACTGCCGACAAAAGCATCATCACAGTTGCGGTATTGGAAATCCACATGGAAATTAAAAATCCACTGAGCATTATACCAAATAAAACGCGAGAAGCATTATGTCCTGTCAATGACAATATACCTAGTGCTAGTCTTCGATGTAACCCCCATTTTTCAATAGCAAAAGCTAAGAGGAATCCTCCAATGAATAAAAATAAAATAGGATCCATGTATTGAGCTGAAACTACTTTGATGTCAGCAATACCACTCGCAGGGAGGAGAATAAAGGGGATGAAAGAGGAAACAGCAATGTGAACCGCTTCTGTCAACCACCATAATGCCACCCAACTTGTAATGCCCATCATGACCATCATTTGTGGAGAGTTAGGTAGAGGGGAAGGGAGAAAACAGAATAAAATAAAAACCAGCGGACCTGCAATTACGGCCCAACCTTTATTGGCGGTGGTCGTTGTTGGCTCGCTGCTCATAAAGTATAATTAATTAGAGAATGAAAGAAAGTAATTAACTATTGGGTTCTTCCTGACGAAATTTATCCAGCAATTTACAAAGTTGTGCTGCTTCAGTAGCGGTTAACCCTTTTGAAATTTGATCCATCGCTGCTTCATCCACCTTCATTTCTTCTACTAACTTCAATCCTTTTTTTGAAATGGTGATAATCGATTCTCTACGATCTTCTTTTGATGGAACACGTGTTAAATATCCTGAGAGGCGCAAACGTTCAACTACCCGACTTGTATCGCTCATCTTATCCAGCATCCTTGATTTAATTTGACTTAAATTTAAAGCGTTGGGATGAGATCCATTTAAAATTCTTAATACATTGTATTGCTGACTACTCAACCCATACTTCTTAAATATTTTTGAAATTTTATTTTGCAACCAATTTGAAGTATAAATAAGATTGACTTGTGCGTGGTGATTCACATTTCTGAATTTTTTTTGCTGAATGGCATCTTTGATGTTCGTTGGCATGAAACGAAGGTAGTTATTTTTAATAAAAAAAGCCTTGAGTCTAAACTCAAGGCTTTTCGGAAAATTTATTGTTTTTACTTTGCCTGTGATAACTCAATGTTTACAGTAATATCTACTTCGTCACTAACAACCATTCCACCTGCTTCAGTAACCATACTCCATTTTAAATCATAATCCTTACGGTTGATTTTAGTGTTGGCCTTGAAACCTGCCTTGTTGTTTCCCCATGGATCTTTCATTAGACCATTATTTTTTACATCAAAAGTTACTTTCTTCGTGATGTTACGAATCGTTAAATCTCCAATCAATTCATATTTGTTACCAGCAATTTTTTTGAAGGATGTGCTTTTAAACGTGATTTTTGGATACTTCGCAGCGTTGAAAAACTCTTCGCCCATCAAATGCTTATCGCGATCAGCGCTTTCTGTGTTGATGCTATTCACATCAATAGAAAATTCAACCGTTCCGTTATTAAAATCAGTACTTGGACTCTCTACTTTTCCACTGTACGTTTTGAAATTTCCTTCTACTTCAGATACCATTAAATGGGTTACTGAGAATTTTACATTGGTATGAGTAGGATCTACGTTCCATACAATGTTTTGTGCTGTTGCACCTAGGCTTATGCTAGATAACAATAGGATTGAAAATATTTTTTTCATGTTTCTAAGTTTTTTGCAAATATAGTGTATATACATTATATGTTGTAACAACTATTTTTAATAATTACATAATAATTTAATTATCAATGATATAATTTATAGCAGCAAGAATTAAATTTGGACTGTTTAACCAATTTTAAAGTGATATTTGCAAATAAACAAATTTCGATTCACCTAGATTTTGTCATATCTAAATCAAGTGCGCATTTAAAATGTCCTTCTGGACATGCTTTGTAACCATGTAATCCACAGGGGCGACAAGATAAATTTAATACTTCTATAATTTTTTTATCATCAGACAAAGGGCCAAATCCAAAAGCAGGAATGGTACTACAATAATAAGCAGTAACAGGTGCATTCATCGCAGACGCAATATGCATCGGAGCAGAATCATTCACATAATTCCGTTTAGCGTCTTTCATTAAAGCAGCAGTTTGCAAAAAACTTAATTTACCTGCAAGTGTTTTTACATTTTCACTTTTGATTTGTGCTTCAATAGCCATACATTCATCTTTATCCGATGGACCACCTAGCAAATAAATAATCGTATCCTTATCTATTTCTTGCAATGATGAAATGAGCTCCAACCATTTTACTGCAGGAACTTGTTTGGTAAACCATACGGAAGTAGGAGCGATACAATAATAAGTTTTCGTTTTTAAGTCTTGTACAGATGTATAATCGCTCGAGGAAGGATAAAGAATGGGTTTTACTGTTTCATTTGCGCCCAAGGATTTCATCAATCTTAAATTGCGAACCGTTTCATGAGTTTCATTTTTACCGTCAATGTCGTGCTCTATTTTCTGTGTAAATAAAAATGAAAATGGATTTTTCTTAAATCCAATTCTTTCTTTAGCTCCACTTAGGCCAGTGAGAATTCCTGTTGCTGCAAATCGCTGAATATTGATTACTACATCGTATTTTTCTTTTCGAATTTGAGAAAGGAGTTTCCACAAATTTTTCTGTTTGTTGTTTTGCTTATTCCAAATAAGAATATTACTGAGACCTAAAAAATTCTGCAATAATCCTTCATTTCCTTTTCGTACCAATACATCCAATTGTGCATGTGGAAAACAACGATGTGCTTCCTGAAATAAGGGAGTCGCCAGAATGACATCTCCAATAAAAGCAGTTTGAATGATTAGTATTTTCACTGGCTGATTTTAGTGAGTGGGTGACGATCGTTAAAACGTTCAACAAATCGAATTAACATTTGTCGTTGTTTCTTTGGACTCTTTAAACCAATAAACTCTTGGTATAATTCTTCATCACGTAGTATTAAAATGGTTTCTAAAGTTGCTACAGAATATTCTACTAATTCGCCCTCTTGCAAATCGAGAATGTGCGGAATTGTTTCCGTATTTTTTTCGGTGGAGACAGGAGCAGAAGCCGCTCTGCGGATGGGATAACTTTCAACAAAATAGCAAAGTTGTCCAGCTACAGTAACTTTATGATCATATCCTTTTCGCTGGATGTATAAGATTCCATCATCCACAAATGCATAGACACTATCATAGGCCAAACTTTGTTTTATTTTACTTTCATTAATGAAAAACAAACTATCACCACGAAACCATTTTTTTACATTCGAAGTGTTTTCTCCTTTGAAAAGAAGTTGTGTTGTTTGGATGGATGGCGTTTGTTCTTGCAATTCAATTAAATGTAAGTAGACACCATTCGGAAATAGGTTTCCATTTTTTGTTGAATATTGGGAATAGAGTAGGGTGGGTATAAAAAATGCTACTGCGAAGACGATACTTTTCATGGTGCAAAGGTAAACGCTATAAAGCAATAAGAATTATAGACTTTTTAACATTTCCATTGCTTGCTTTTCAAATTCTCCTTTAAAAGGAATCACTTTCTCAAACGACTGCTTTGCAGCACTTTTATTGTCGAGTTTAAGATAGCTGAGACCCAAATACCAAAAAGTAGCTTCACGATATATGGCTTGATTTGTTTGTATATATTTTTCCAAGCTACTTAATGCGAAGTGCGGATTATCAATTAAAAAATAGCTCACTCCAGAATAAAACAAGGCTTCGGGCTTGTTTATACATTGCTCCAAATAGGTGATAGCAGAAGCGTACTTTTTGTTCTTGTATTCTTTTATTCCTTTTTTGTACAAATCATCCGTATTGAATTTATTGGCATCATCACTTATTCCGGCGTCTTGTTGTCGAGCAGAAGAAGTAGTAGTACGTACGGCTGACTTTTTTTGCTCAACAGCTACTTCGCTTAAACTCGTTCCTGACTGAACATTTTCTGAAGTTGATGGTTTCTCATCGGCAACTTTTACAACTTCATTATTGGAAACAGTAGTTGCTTGATCACTTTCTTCTTTCGCTTCAGCTGCTGGAACTGCTGAAAAAATTTCTTCGTTTCCTTTTTCTTTTGACTCAGGAGTTGATTCAGCAACGGCATCTTCTACCTGCACTTCTCTTTCTAAAACCGTTGGAGCCTGACTTTTTGAAAGAGGCGCTCTTTGCTCATTGGGTACTTGCATCATTTGACTTTCTTGCAAGGGTTCTGATGAAATTTCAGGTGGAGCAGGATAAGCTACCGATTTTGCACTCATCAATTCCTGAGTATTATTTTTTGGAATAACCATCCAAAGTGTAATTGTACTTACAAAAATTAATGCAATGGCCGCCGCCATTCTCCATGGAAATAAAACTTTTACTTTTTCATCGCTATCTTCTTCCTCTTCGGAAGTCATGGAATCAATTTCCAAATTTAATTCTTCTTCAATTGCCAAAAGTGTATTCGGATTTTTCATCAATTGAACTCCTTCCATAGCATCCGAGCAAAATTCACATTCGAGCAAATGTTTTTCAATTCGATGTTGCTCTTGAGTACTCAATATGCCCTGAGTATAATCCAGCATCTCCTGACTGCTGAGGCAGGGAGTATTATGAGGAGGATTCGACATATTGTTATTCATTTTTAAGCATTATTATTTTCAAATTCCGTTTGCCATTCTGAATATAGCTCTTTACTTGGTTCAAAGTAAATCCAGTGATGGTGGCTACTTCCTGATAACATTTTTGTTCTAAATAGAAAAGTTGGATGCACTGCTGTTGATGCGGATCGAGTTTCGTTAAAGCGGCTTCCATCTGTTGCAATTTCAACTCCTCTTCTTGCTTTTCTTCCAAACTTGCCGCCCCTTGATGCAATCCTATGTCTGTTTCCATAACATAGGGAGCCATTCCGCTAATTTCTTTTGGCTTGGATCGTAATTGCATATAGCAATGATTCTTTACCACCGTATGCAACCATCCTTTGAAAAATTGGATTTCATGTTTTTTCAAATCCGTCAATAGCTTTTCAAAGATTTGACTTACGGCATCTTTACTCGCATCTTCATCTTTCAAATACTTCATACATACAGCATAAACCATATGCGTATATCGCTTAAAAAGGATGCCCACACCCTCGTTCCCTTTACCTGACTTGTAAAGTTCAATTAATTCTTCGTCGCTATATTGATGGAGTGATGTATTCACAGATTGGAGGAATCAAAAGTAATAAAGGCGCAGGAGTTATATTAATTCTAGGATAAGCTTTTTGCTTCGCGCCAGTTATTGTGTAGTTGCTGACTGACATATTATTGAAGTATTTTCAATGTTATGGTAGATTTAGTCCTTTGAAATATTCATTGTAATTATTTGCAATTCAGGTATTTATTTTTAAGGTGTGGTTCATTTCTATTATTGGATTCTGAAAATTTCAATAGCTCATCTAATCCAATAAATCATATATTCGTATATTCTCATCTAGTTTTAATTCCTCTCTTTAATAGCTCTTCTCTATGAAAAAATTTCTACTTCTCTTGACATTATTTTCTTCTCTCTTTACAAGTAACGCACATTCACAAATCAATTTAATTTTGACCTCTCCGCCCAGTGTAGGAGCGTGTCAATTGAATTCCTATTTAGGAAAATATCAAGGAACAGGGGTAGTCCAAGACTTGTCTATTTCTTCTTTCATTATTAATAGTGGAGCTTTAACTTGTGGTATTTCTAATGGAAGCTTAGTGATTGTTGATAGTATCGAAAATCAAAACGGTGCAACTATTACGCCGACCCAAACATTTTTAGATGCATTAAATGGCAGTTGGTCTGCAACCCTTGATACAATTCCAACTTCAGATTCTGTTTTTATTTATTATCATATCCTCATTGATTGTTCTGTGATCCCGACAGGTTCGTCGATTCCTTCCTTGCAATTGGTACAATTGTGGACGGATTCCTCTCTTGTTCTTTTCAATATAAATAACTCAGGAAACGCGGACACTTCTAATACCATTAAATACCCTTTACTCGTAAATCTACCTCCCCCTACTTATACAATGGGATATAAAGATACAATAGAGCTTGCGTTTGTTTTTGCAAATTCAGGTACGGCAGATGCCAATATCAATGTCTCCTTTACTCCTGATGTTAGTCAGTATTGTGGAGCAATGGACACCACCATTAGTTATTTTTATAAAGTTGGAATTTTGGGTACACCTACTATATTTATACCTGCCAATTCATTCTTTGTGAATATCCCAAAGGATACTTCACTTTTCATTTTTCAACGTGTGGTGAGTGATTCCTGTTTGGGAGATTGCTCTCCACACGCAGAGTTTAAATGGCACTGTGCGCTAAACTCAGGATACGAATCTTCGTTCTGTGATTCTTGTTATGGCTCTAAGGAGTTAATTTATTCTATACAAAACGCCAATTCTCCAGTGTTACACATTGATCGACTTTTGCCTGTTTCTGATTATGTAGCCAATTACGATACTTCGTGTGTGAATCAAGATACATCACTGCTTCGTGAATGGAAATATAAAATTTATGTTACAGGAGATGGATTACTCGACTATGCTTATATTCATTTCCATAATAGCGATCCTATAGGATTTAATAGACTTAGTCTTATTCCGTTTTCATCCATTGAGATAGACACTTTTTTTAATTCAGGCGGATGTTATATGGACACAGCATATTTTATAAACCCTTATGCTTTAAGTGCTTCAGACATTCCTGACCCACTTGGTTTTCTCAAACTAATTCCACACAATTTTGGTAAAAACGATTCGATTATTTTAAGTTTTAAAACGTATCGTTGTGTAGAGGAAAACGATATTTTATTTAATGTTGAGAAAAACTTTAATACTTGGAAATTTGAAGATACATTTTCCCATAGTATTTGCTCTGAAAGTAAAAGCCCAGTTTATGATACTTTGTACGCTAAATTAAATATTACTGATCATACTGGTTCTAATATATCTCAACTTTTATTTTTCGCTCCGACCATTACCGATTTATCTGCTTTCAATGAAAAGGCTACGCCTGTTGATTCACTTTGGGGAGATTCGGCGCATTTTGAAATTGAACTCAATGGTTATTTGTATCAAGCCATCAACCGACAATTGTTTGGGTGCTATAAAGACTCTATTAATTGCATTCCAGAAGGCTATTTGCGTATTTCAATTGAAACTGGAACTGGACTTGCTCCCTCAATGCTAGATTCGATGGTTCAATTGCGTTATCTTGATAGTTTAGGAAGTGAAGTGTTGATTTCTCCTGAGTATTATTACACAAGTATTCCTGTAGATTCATGTAAGGAAGGAATAACGAATTTATATTATAAACTCTCTTCACCTGGGGTTGTTACAGCCCTAAATACTGGTTTTTTTGATTTTACTTTAAAGTCTTGTTGTGGCGGACAAAATGGAGGTGTACCTTATGCGGTTAAATTTTATTTCTTGCTAGACCCGAGCGGAGATTGTGTAAATTTAACTTACCCAAACTCGGGACATGACACAATTCCCTTTTGTGATGGTGGAGATGGTTGCGCATGGCTTCCTCTTTCTAAAGTAGAGGATGATATTGTCGTTCATTGCCCTGGTTGTTTAACCCCAGGCATTGTGGTAAGTAATTATTCCATTTACCGAAGCTCGTTTGGACTACAAGACTCCAATAATGACGGTAAAGCGGACGATAGTTTAACGCAAATTGAAAAAGGCACAACTTGGTTCAATCAGAATAAATCGAAGCTAAAAACAGCCTATGCGGGCTTAGGTGATAAGCTGGAAGATCGCATGCTTGCTTATTTTTCACCGGGAGAATTGCCTAGTGGTTACAATTACACAATGATGGTAAACCAAAATGCAAAACTTAAATATTTACAACTTTCCCGTCTAATTCCACATGGAAATTCCATAATGAATATTACGGTTGATACCATTGTTATTTATATTGATACTCCCGACACAACCCAAACCGAACCTTGTATTGAATGCGTGGAATATGGACTCAGTCCCGCCCAATATTCAACTCAAAGAAAATTGGTTATTTCGGGGGCTTCAATCAATAATTATTTAGATACCGTTGGCGATTATTATCTTTTTACCCTCTCTTCAAGGGATTCGACAGCAAGTTGGATTGGGAACTTGCATAATGCATCTCTCACCACTGATTCAAGCATAAATCACCCATTAAATGGTTTTTTTGAAAATCAACGCTATCGGATGAGGGTAAACTACAGCATTTGTGGTAACTTTATGATGGCAAATAATGACATTTTTACTGATTTAGATGACGTGCGAAAAGAATCAGAAATAAAAAACAGTATGTGGCTCTCGGGAAGTCCAAAGCCAGCAGACGCATTTGATACAGAAGATCCGCAACCTGCCAGTAATACCTTGTTGCACCTCGCTGGATGGTCTTTCCCACCTGATACTATTGGGTCTGAAGTGGATTCCGCTTTTGCCGAACAATACATTTTTATCTGCGAAGATTTTGGAGGCAAGCTTTATTTCTTTTCACATGATACTAGAAATAATTCCTATGTAGGAGACCTTAAGAGAGATTGTATAAAATCAATCAATATTAGTTCAGAGTCTAGCGTTGCAAGAAATTTTTTAAAAGTCTATCCATATGAATACCGACCTGCAACGTTTCAAGCCAGTGAATATAGGGTTATTGTTCCACCAAATTATTATATTACTTCTTCCTATGTAAAAAATACGATCATACTTAATAATTCAATAACGACGAGCGATATTGTTTACTTTCCAGTCAGTGATACTACGGGTTCGGTGAGTATATATGACTCACTCTTTCAATATATGTCTTGTCTCGCCGATTCATCTGTGGCTGACACCAATCTTCTATATTTTGGAAGTAGTTATACTAGTCGCGACATTTATTTAGAGCTCAAACCTATCAACTGCAGTGACAGTCTTTTAATTAGAGAAACGGATTCTATCGTAAAAATTATTTTTACGGGCAACCGAAATACTTGTATTAACATAAACAGTTGCGCTCAAATCTTAAGTGATACTGTGTGGACACGTCCGTATGAAGATGTCGTCTTTACAATCAATCCCAACGATTCTATTACTCGTAATCAGAATGTAACAGGATCTGAAAATACTATTTGTTTTCCTTTTACACTTACTAATCCTTCTATTACAGGAAGTACTTATGCCCCTAATTATTTTCTATATATGCCTTCCCTAAACGATTTATCGTTTCTTTCTGGATGGACACTTTTAAATATCACGACAGGAATCCCTGTTCCAATGGTTGATTCAGTATTTCAAATTGACGATGTGCTAGGTATAGATGAACCTGCAAGAAACTTCGCTCTTTGTGCAAATTTTATAGCTTGTCCCGATACCAGTTTTAATCAACTTACCTTACAATTTGGTTGGCATTGTGATGGGTTTCCATCCAAATCAGATAGCGATACTGTATGTGGTACAACTTCTATTGTATTTAATATTCAAACCTATGATACTAGAGTAAATGAATTGGGAAAAGTACTTCCAGTTTTTGAGAACATTCCTTATTCATTATGCTCCCCGTTCACTTATAAAAAATGTTTTAGGTCAGTTGATCTTGGCGATGTTTCTCCAATTGCCTTTTTTGTAGATACTCCTGCGACATGGCTTAATATTGTTTCTTTTTATGTAAGTCGAGATTCTTGCCCAAATGATTCTTTGCCTGTGTTACTGCAATCTACTTCACCCGGGTCTTACCAATTTATAATTCCAGATTCAGCACTTACTATGCTCGGTTACGAAGATTCACTTTTACATTATGAAGATTGCTTGTGTGGGGCTATTACTTTTCAATCGGAATGTGATACGGCAGGGGGTGATCTCCCAAATATTCGATTAAGTGGAGAGAGTTATTGTGGTGATACATTAAGTATTGATGTACTCACTTTCTTTACAGCAGTTTGGGACAGTACAAGTGCTTGCTCTGACTGTTTTGAAATAACCAAGAGCCTTAGCTCCTACAACGACACTATTAGAACTGGAGACACTCTAACCTACAATATTACTATTTGGTCTAATAATGCTGATTCTGTGCCAGCGGTTTTGACGGATTCATTACCTGCTGGTTTTGTTGTAACGAGTAGCCTACCTCATTATATAACCCTACCTGATACTGGATTTACTACATTTCAGTTGCAAGGTTATTTTACGATAACAGGTAGTTGTCCTGATTTACAAAATGAGGTTTTCTTGCATTATACAGATTATGATTTGAACAACAATCCCACCTCGAATTTAATTACTGATCAGGATACCGCTTGTTTAGAAGTTATTTCAGCTTGTATTACTGACGCCAGTATTTTGTTTAAAGCAAATGAGTATTCAAGTAATGGATATTCTTCTTCCTATGTTAATGAGCATATTTATTTAGAAGGTGATTTTTATGTTGATATGGACATGAGTTTTGAAAATTGCATCATAAAAGCAAAGGCAGGGTCTCGAATAATACTAGTCGACAATTTTATTATGACGTTTTATAACACCACTATTTCCGCCTGCGATACTATGTGGCAAGGAATTTTAGTAGATGCTACGGGAACAGTAAATCTTGAAAACCTAAATAGTATTCAAGATGCGCACGAAGGGGTTAACTTGGGGCTTAAAGGTAAATTGGTAATGATTAAATCTGAAATAATAAATTCTGTTACTGGTGTAAGAGTGCCTCCTTTAAATCCAAGTTCATTTGGGGGAAGTATTGATATTCGAGAGGCTGTATTTGGTATGTATAGAACAGTCCTATTACCCGCCTATGTGGGACAACCATCACACGACACTATTATCCCATATGCAGGAATAGACATTAATGATGCCTCTCTTGCTATTGGCGATGATTTTACGGATGCTAATATTTTTCACAATATGAATATTGGAATTCGAGGCTTTAGAAGTGATTTGGATATTTATAATTGCATCTTTGATAGTATTAGGTACATTCCATATCACAACACCAAAGGTAATGCTAGTGCGGTGGTGAGTATTGGTGACACGGCTTTGAATATTACTTCTTATGTGCGTGTAAATCCTCTCACTACAAGTGCTGATAATATGGTTCACTGCAATAATGGTGTGTATACCTTTTATTCTGAACTTAGAATTTATGGGTGTACGTTAGACAGCATGAAAAATGGGATTGAAGTTAATCATTGCAAAGATGGACTACTTACAGCTATCAACGGAAATACAATCAATGCTAGAAATTGTGGCATTAACTTGTTTGATAATTACGGCGGATCAGGTCAGAATATTGAAGGTAATCGCATAACAATTGATGGTGAAAAAACAGGCTTAGGAATTACGGCAAAAGAATTAACAACGGGCAGTACATTTACATATAATATAACTTCTAATACAGTTGATTTGGTAAATGGTAAATCGGGTATAGAATTAAATGGGTTGAGAGTGGCAAAGGTTGATTACAATTTAGTTCAATTAGTAGAAGGTGATTCTACTGCTACTACAACCTCTGGTGTAATACTAAATGGAGGAAAGGATAATACGGTGAGTTGTAATCAAGTTTATGGATTTGGTGATGATGATACTTTGCGTAATGGATATAAGGTTTCGCTATCACCTAGAAATAGTATTTTATGCAACCACTCCGATAGCATTGGGTATGGTTTTCTTTTTGAAGGGGCAACTTGTACGGATACAAAGTTTAAAGGAAATTATATGGGGAAAAGTTATTCAGGGTTATATCTCAATAGTTCAGCCAATATTGGACAGCAACCAGTCCAAAATTTATCTCTTGCATATCATGGAAATGTTTGGGTGGATTCGGCGAGGTACAGGAGTGGATATGGGGCGGTGAATAAAAATTCTTTTCCTAATACAAATTTGCAATTCTCCTTATTCACAATTAATCAATGTGTAGCTGGACATTATCCTATTGTTCCTTTAAGCACAGGAAGTGCACCGTTCTTTGTGAGTGATCAGAATTGGTTTTCTCTTCAAAATTCAGGAGGACATTTTGATTGCGCCCACACAGGAACTTGCGCTACCGCATCCGAAGGAGGAGGAGATGAAGAGTTTCGTATGATGGTAATTGAGGATAGTTCAGTAACAAGTGAATTTATTGAAGAATCAAAAATAATGGCACAACAAGAGGTTTACAATGAACTTTTGCTTGATAGTGTTTTGCGTAATTCGAATTTATCGTACGGTGATTTTGTAATTGATAAATCCACTTCATCCATTGGTGAATTACATCAGGTAGAATCAAAAATCATTGAATCAAATTTAATTGATTCCACCCTCCGTATTGCAATAATCAATGCCCGCAGTGAATTACAACCAAAAATAGACAGCCTGTTTAGTTTAAATCAACTTATTATTTCAGATACGTCTTCCTACTTGGTTTTTCTAAAAGAAAACCTGTTAGATGAAATGGCAAATGATAAAATAGCAATTTCTGGTTTAGTACAGCAATTAAAAACGCAATCAAACGCTGTTGTATCGCCAGTTTCTAGTCTAAATAACAATATTTCTACTTTGGGTATTCCCGATGCCAATGAAAAATTCATCAACGAAATTTATTTAAGATACCGAAAGGAAGGAGTAGATATAATCATACAGGAATACGAAAACATACTACAAGTTGCTGTTCAGTGTCCCTCATCAGGTGGGCAATCTGTTCACAGGGCAAGGATATTTATTGCGATTGTAAATGACAGTATAGAATATAATGACGGGAACGTGTGTGCTACGATGGGCATTTTTAGAATGGCAAATCCTAATGGTAAAAATAATTTAGAACCTAAACTAATCTGTTTCCCAAACCCTGCTTCGTCTTCCCTACAACTTATCTTTGATGGATTAAGCGGTACAGAATTCAATTTGGAAATACACGACAGTTCGGGAAGACTGATTTCATCGAAAAAGTTTATTTCTTCGGGTGTGTATTATCTTAATACTTCTTCCCTTTCCGATGGATTGTTCCATATACTTGTGCGTGACAATGCAGGTAAAAATGTCAGTTCTAAATTTATTGTATCGCGATGAGAAAAATCCTGAACATATCTCTTTTACTTCTTTTGTTCAGTAGTGAAGTAATTGCGCAAGGGTTTTACAATCATCAGTGGTTGTTGGGAAGTTATTTGTTTTTG
>JANOAX010000265.1:0-3307 GCA_031411335.1 Bacteroidota bacterium | reverse complement strand
ACAGTCAATATTGGGGGCTTTGCATTTCCCTAATTGTTGCTTTGGTAGTGGGTTTAGGAATTCCTCTATTTATTTTTGCACCTGGGAAAGCAGCTTTATCGCTTCTGCTTGTCTCCTGCGGACTCACCATGGCATTTGTTTCACTAGCATTGTTAGCTGCCGTATTAACGAGAGACAAAGCACGTGGCATTGGTCTTTCATTGTTATTATGGTTCTATTTTACGTTTATCTATGATGCTATGATGTTGATGATCATGTTTGCCTATATCGATTATCCTATGGAGACAATTACATTGACGATGATTTCTCTTAACCCTATTGATCTAGCCAGAGTGATTGTATTATTACAGTTAGATGTTTCAGCTTTGATGGGTTATACTGGCGCCATGCTTCAAGAGCTTTTTAGCAGTGGAAAAGGAGTACTATTAGCGAGTACAGTAATGTTAATATGGATACTTGCTCCTCTTAAGTTAGCAGTACGTCTTTTTAATAAAAGAGACTTATAACTCGTAAAGCAGTGTTAATAGGCTTCAGCTTTTTTAAAATTTATTTGAATGGCAATATTTATCGCCCTTTAAATCTACACTTCCCTTCTTCTAAATACTTTTTATAAATATCCGCATCGGGTGTATAGCCAACAGGCTTAGCTAGTAACTTACCTTGATGGTCGAGCAGTACATAATATGGTTGCGAGTTGGTTTGATAAATTCTACTTTGCATTTCGCTCCATTTATTTCCTGTAGATTTAACTTTCTTACCTGTTGAAGCACTTACAAACTGCTTGGACTCTGGCAAAGCTGTTTTATCATCTACATAAAGAGAAATTAATACATAGTCTTCAGAAATAACTTTTAAAACTGCAGGTTGTGACCATACATTATCTTCCATCTTACGGCAATTCACACAACTCCATCCGGTGAAATCAATCATCACGGGTTTTCCTACTTGTTGTGCATAGGCCATTCCTTCCTCGTAATCGTGAAAGCAATTTAGATTATGCGGACATGTTTCGGAATGACTTGTGCTTCCTGTTTCACCTTTTAACGTCCATTCTTTATAAAAATCGGGAGGTGGAAATCCGCTGATGGCTCTTAAGGGTGCACCCCATAATCCAGGAATAAGATAGACCGTAAAGGACAATGTAATAATCGCAACAATTAAACGCCCTGTTCCTAAGTGATGCATGTCACTATCATGAGAAAACTTTAGTTTTCCTAAGAGATACAATCCCATCAACCCGAAAATAACAATCCATATAGCAATGAAAACTTCACGCTTTAACAATCCCCAATGGTAAGCTAAATCAACATTGGATAAAAATTTCATCGCCAAGGCTAACTCTAAAAATCCTAACACTACTTTCACAGAGTTCAACCATCCTCCCGATTTAGGAAGTGTATTTAACCAACCTGGGAATGCAGCGAACAATCCGAATGGCAATGCCAATGCGAGTGCAAATCCTGTCATTCCCATGATAGGTCCGAGGTAAGATGAGCCTCGGGCAGCTTCTACTAATAAGGTGCCGATGATAGGTCCAGTGCATGAGAATGAAACCAGACTTAATGTAAACGCCATAAAGAAAATACCAACCAATCCGCCTTTATCAGATGCTTGATCTGCTTTATTTACCCAGGACGATGGCAATGTAATTTCGAAAGCTCCGAAGAACGACAATGCAAAAATGAAAAAGATGACAAAGAATAACATATTAAAAAATACATTACTCGCCATCGCATTCAACGCATCAGATCCTAATGTTACTGTGACTAAAAATCCAAGGATCACATAAATTAAAATAATGGATGTAGAATAAATAATTGCATTTGCAATTCCCTTTTGACGTGTTGGACTTCGTTTTGTAAAAAAACTTACTGTAAGTGGAATCATTGGAAAAACACAAGGAGTTAACAAGGCTAATAATCCACCCAGCATTCCAGCAAGGAAAATTCCCCAGTACGATTTGTCTTCTTCCGCAACAATTCCATCACCACAACCGGCTTCCAAATGAGAAGCGTCGCCACTGGGTTCAGGAATTCGGCCATTTGAAATATTTTGCTCTACAGGAATTGTGGTTGCTACTTCTTGAGTAGTTGAATCAACAGAAGAATTCTCTACGATTGCTACATCTGGAACAACTTCTTCTACTTTATTTCCTTTGATTGCAATTGAAAAAGAAGTGTCGGAATAAACACATCCTTTATCATCACAAATTTGGTATTCAATGGAACCTTCAACTTTGAAACTATTTTTATTGTTGAGTTTTATTTTCTGTGTGAAAATTGGATTCCCATCAAAAGACCACACATCTACTTCAAAAATATCATCAAATTCAACATGGGGTTTACCTTCGGTAGTTTTACCAACTAATGTATAATTTTTACTTTTTTCAAAATTAACTAAAGTGGGAGTGGGTCCGCCAGGAGGTGTATTTTGCGAATAGATGTGATACCCTTTAGCAATAGTAGCTTTAAAGGTTATTACCGCTTCTTCCCCTTTTTGATCTATAGAAAAATTCCATTTAACATTATTCTGAATTTGTGCGTCAACAGAAAAAAAAGAAATGAGAAATAAGAGGAAGGTAAGGGGAGAATATAATTTAATTCTTTTCATACTGTTCAATAAATCGATAGGACTCTCAAAGATAAGGAAAGGAGTTAAACGGAAAAGATCGTTTTTATTGTCCTAAAAGGTTCATTTTGAACTGTCTTTAATATAGAAATAGGAGACCTTCGCCTCCACATCATCAAATGTTACAGGGTCTTTCTCCCAAAAAGTGTAGAAATAACTAACGAGTGCAAAGTCGCCAGAACATCCGCCGGTATGCATAAAAAGTGCGCCCATCCAAATAAAACATTGAGAAGCAGGAGCTAAAAAAATGACAAGAATTAACAAAGAATTAATCACCACAAAAGGAGCCAATGCAATATACAAAAAGGGTTTCTTGTAGGTAATAAACTTATCAGCCATCGCATAAAAAATTAACTTTTTCCATTCCGCTTTATAACTAACATCGAGGGCACCTGCTCTTCGATACATAAAACCATGTATTAATTCATGAATGGGAACTAATAAAAAAAAGAGCGCGATGCCTAGCGAGAACTCTGAAAGATGATCTAAAAAAGCTCCTGATTTAATTAAACTATAAACCGAAATTACAAGTAAAGAAATTGAAAAAACACCATAAAATAACATCACTGGATTTCGCTTAAAAAAATAAGGTTTAATCAGGTTTTTTGCACGTCTTGAAAGAGCATTGCCTAAATGGAAGGTTAAAAATAGTGTTTTTTTTTATTTGAGCCTTTCCTTC
>JANOAX010000264.1:0-61660 GCA_031411335.1 Bacteroidota bacterium | reverse complement strand
CACATAATAAATATTGTGCACGAAATTATTTTAAACTCGACTATTTTGATTGCATGGGTATCCCTGAAAGTAATATCTTGGTTATAATAAATCAAATTCTTATTACTTATTCAATAGACCTTTATTACTTTAGACTAAAATTTACAAAGAAAATAAGATGAAGCAACCATTGGTTAATCCGAAGTCGAGTGTGAATGATCCTGAACTTCAAAAGCTAATTGCCTTTTATAATGAAACGCTAGGCTTTTGTCCAAACAGTGTTATGACTATGCATCACCGACCTATTATCGCTACTTCGTTTATTGAAATGAATAAAGCGGTGATGGAAAATAAAGGGCGCGTGACAAGTGCATTGAAACGATTGATAGGATACATCAGTAGTTTCACGGCAGGATGCAACTATTGTCAAGCACATACCATTCGTGCTGCTGAACGATACGGTGCTGAAGTAAATCAATTGGAAAATATTTGGGAGTATAAAACACATCCTTATTTTTCGGATGCAGAAAGAGCAGCGTTAGATTTTGCATTCGCAGCCTCTGTAATTCCAAATGCAGTGAATGATGAAATTGCAAATACCCTTCGCAAACATTGGGACGAAGGAGAAATTGTAGAAATTTTAGGAGTGGTTGCACTCTTCGGATTTTTAAATCGATGGAATGATTCAATGGGTACGCAAATGGAAGCAGGAGCCATTGAATCCGGTAATAAATTTTTAAAAACAAAAGGGTGGTCGGTAGGTAAACATGCTTATTAATTATCAAAACAAAACTATTTCAATTTATATCTATACAAAAAATATATTTGAAATATTTATTCAAAAGAAAATCAAAAAATGAAAGAAAATAAAGAAGTCCGCATTGCCGTTTTAATCGATGCTGATAATATTCCCTCCACCAACATTAAAGAAATGATGGAGGAGATTGCAAAGTATGGTACGCCTACTTTTAAAAGAATTTATGGCGACTGGACGCAGCCCAATTTGGGTGGATGGAAAAGAGTGTTGCTTGAAAATGCAATTACACCTATTCAACAGTATGGATATACGAAAGGAAAGAATTCTACGGATTCCAATATGATTATTGATGCCATGGACATCCTCTATTCTGAAAAGGTAGATGGTTTTTGTATTGTTTCCAGTGACAGTGATTTTACAAGATTAGCGACACGATTACGTGAAGCCGGAATGCTTGTGATTGGATTAGGAGAAAAGAAAACGCCAAATCCGTTTATTGTAGCTTGCGATAAATTTATATACCTAGAAATTTTAAAAGTTCCGGAAGAAGTCGTAGAAGTCTCTTCCCCAGGAGGAAAAAATCAAAAGAAAAAGAAAAGTGAAAGCAAAGAAGCGCTGCAAAAAATTGGTCACGATACTATCCAACTTATTTCAACCAGCATTACTTCTTTAGGTGATGATAGTGGTTGGGCTTTCTTGGGCGACGTAGGAAATTTAATTTTGAAAAAACAACCGTCCTTCGATCCTAGAAATTTTGGGTATATGAAATTAGCCTTGTTGTTAAAGAGTATTGGAAAATTTGAAATTGATGAAAGAGCAACCGATAATAAGTCGATAAAACTTGTTTATGTTCGGGTGAAATAAATAGATTATTTTTTCTTGCTTTCGATTCACTAAGGATTTACAACTATTTCTTTATCGCATGAAAAACGAGGTCTTCCAAGAAATCTAAAATATTAGATTCACTTTTACTTTTTCCAAAATCAGTTAATGCAGGTAAGTGTTGCATAAAGAAATTTTGAATGTGTGCCATTTCAATAATCGTAGTTGCTAACGAACGTGGATATTTATAATCTGGATTGCAATCCAAAATATAATTTCCGATGGTCGCGCATAAATCTTTATAGGGTTTGAAAAACTGGTCTTGGTTATCTTCAGTGACGTGCTTTGTTAAATAAGCTTTACTTCCTTCTGAAATAATAATTTGATGTAAAATACTTTCATTCACATGGCTCGTTCGAATATCATCTTCTACCGAAGTTGCTAAAAATTTAATTGCCTTTCTTAACTTCTCTATAGGATCCGAAATGTTCTCTGTATAAGTAATTACTCGAAATTCCAACCAGCTCCAATACCACGCCGTTATATAAATAAGAAGCTTGTGCTTGTTTTCAAAATAACGATAAATCCCAGCCTCTGTCGTTCCGATTGCTACTGCCAGTTTCTTAAATGTGAAATCCTCAAATCCTTTTTCATGGATTAATTGAATACTAAAAAGAATGATGTTTTTACCTAAATCCGTTTGCTCAGGATTGCGCAAAAACAATTTTTCATTCATTTTTATATTTAATGAGTATTCCATTTTTACAATTTATATATTGAATATCAACTATTTAATAGATTTTGTGTGATTAATTTTACAAAAGTAAGAAAGTTTTACAATTACTCGTGATAGTATTACTATCTTTGCAGAAATTAATTTGATAGAAAGTGGAAAAACAAGGATTACTGAAAGAGATTAAAAATGATTTGCCGGCGAGTATAGTCGTATTTTTTGTAGCTGTGCCGCTGTGTTTAGGAATCGCCTTAGCCTCTGGGGCACCTTTATTTGCTGGAATCATTGCCGGAATTATTGGTGGAATTGTAGTAGGAGTGGCGAGTGGTTCGCCCTTGGGAGTAAGCGGACCAGCAGCTGGATTAGCGGTGATCGTTTTAACCGCCATTTCAACATTGGGTTCTTGGCCAGCGTTCTTGCTGGCGGTAGTGATTGCAGGGATTATACAGCTTATACTTGGCTATGCAAAAGCAGGTTTTATTGCTTACTTCTTTCCTTCTTCAGTAATAAAAGGAATGTTGACGGGCATTGGACTCCTCATTATATTAAAACAAATACCGCATGCCCTAGGATATGATAAAGATGTTGAAGGCGACGATGCTTTTTTGCAAAGCGATGGTGAAAATACTTTTTCTGCCATTGGAAGTGCACTTGACTATATTACACCTGGAGCATTTTTAATTTCTGCGATTTCTCTAGCGCTATTAATTTTATGGGACACTGTACTAACAAAGAAACATAAGATCTTTCAACTTCTCCAAGGACCAATAGTAGTAGTGGTGCTTGGTATTATCATGAGTAAATTATATGCTTCAGGTGTTTTAAACTTTACATTGAATAAAGATCAATTAGTGAACATCCCGGTTCCTGATAATTTTGGAAGTTTTGTTAGTCAATTTACGCTACCTGATTTTTCTGCTATTACGAATCCCGATGTTTACGGTGTAGCCATTGTTTTAGCAATTGTTGCCAGTTTAGAAACTTTATTATGTGTGGAGGCCACCGATAAAATGGATCCACTCAAAAGAGTTACGCCAACAAATCGCGAATTAAAAGCACAAGGATTGGGAAATGTTATTTCAGGTCTTATCGGAGGACTTCCCATTACACAAGTAATTGTAAGAAGTTCGGCTAATATTAATTTCGGAGGAAAAACTAAATTTTCTGCGATATTACATGGTGTATTCTTATTAATAAGCGCTATCACGATTGCAAGTGTTTTAAATATGCTTCCTCTAGCCAGTTTAGCTGCCATCCTATTGATGGTAGGATATAAATTAGCGAAGCCCAGTTTGTTTAAACAGATGTACCAATTGGGTTGGACGCAGTTCATTCCCTTTATTGCTACTGTTGTCGGCATTCTATTAACGGATCTATTAAAAGGAATCACAATTGGAATCCTCTTCGGTATCTTTTATGTGTTACGAGAAAGCTATAGAAACTCCCATCTATATGATGTCATTACTAAGGAGAATGGCCATGAAGTTCATCGAATTTCCCTTGCTGAAGAAGTTTCGTTTTTCAATAAGGCAAGTATCCTTCAGGCATTAGATGCGATCCCCGAAAACTCAAAAGTTATTATTGATTTTACAAAGTCTAAGGCCATTTCTTTTGATGTTGTTGAACTCATTAATGACTTCGAACAAAATGCGCTAACGAAAAACATTCTCGTTGAAAAATTAATTAATCCTTCTCAACCCTTTAATTAAAATAAAAAGATGAAAACATTAACTAAAGAAATTCAAGATTCTATAACTCCCGCTCAAGCACTTGAAATACTAAAAGCTGGAAACGCTCGATTTACTAATAATCTAAAAGTGAATCGCAACTTATTACAGCAGGCGAATGAAACGTCCGACGGACAACATCCCTTTGCTGTTATTCTCAGTTGCATCGACTCACGCACCTCAGCAGAATTGATCTTTGACCAAGGATTGGGTGATGTTTTCAGCGTTCGTATAGCAGGAAATATTGTGAATGAAGATGTGCTTGGAAGTATGGAATTTGCATGTAAGGTTGCTGGTGCGAAAATTGTTGTTGTATTAGGACATACGAAGTGCGGAGCGGTTAAAGGTGCCTGCGATCATGTTGAGATGGGAAACTTAACTGCTCTACTTACCAAAATTCGTCCTGCTGTTGACGATGAAATGACTACAAAAGAAAATCGTAATTCAAAGAATGATGTTTTCGTTGAAAAGGTAGCATCCATTAATGTGAAAAGATCAGTAAGAGCTATTTTGGAAAGAAGTCCCATATTAAAAGAAATGGTTGAAGCAGGAGCCATCGGAATTGCAGGCGGTAATTACGATGTATCGTCAGGAGAGGTGGAGTTTTATGACGATGCGACGATAATTAAATAGCATTATACAACATTTTACTTAAAGAGCGCGACCTTCTAACGATAGGGCGCGTTTTTTTATTTATATAAATAGCTCATCATCTCAATTATTCCATTATCCAAAATATAAAAACAAATTTTATACTATAATTGGTGCAGAACTAATAAAATTATTACTACTTTCATCGTTAGGTAAACAACTCCATAACAAACGATGATCGATCTATTAAATTCCACGCTATTTCAGCTAGGAGATCATACCATAAAAGTAATTTCCATTTTATATATTTTAGTTTATTTTCTATCTGTATTTGTTGTTTTACAAATTATTAAACGACTTATTTATAGCACGAAGTCCCATGATTTAGCAAAGAAATTTGCGATCTATAGCTTGCTCAAATATTTCTTACTCGTAATCGCGTTTGTTGTTGGGCTAGAGCTGATGGGATTTAGTTTGTCGGTACTCATTGCTGGTTCTGCTGCACTTTTGGTTGGAATTGGTCTAGGCCTACAAAATTTATTCAGTGATTTTGTTTCTGGAATAATTATTTTGGTTGATGGTTCTGTTAAAGTGGACGACGTAATTGAAGTAAATGGGTTGGTGTGTCGAGTTCAAGAAATTAACTTAAGAACGACCACTGTTTTTACTCGTTCAGAAAAATACATCATCTTACCTAATTCCGATTTAACGCGACTTCAACTCATCAATTGGACACACAACAAAAAAGCCTCTCGTTTTGATGTTACGGTTGGTGTAGACTATAATTCAGACATAAAGCTAGTAATGAAATTAATGAAAGAGGCGGCAGTGGCACAGGACAACATTTTAAAAATACCAGAGCCCTTTGTTCGTTTTGAAGAATATGGCGAATCACGAATTAATTTTACCGTCTTCTTCTGGACTGAAAATGTTTTCCGAGTAGAAAATATTTTAAGCAATACACGAATAAAAATCTTTGAACTATTTAGAGAAAATAAAATTATTATTCCCTTTCCGCAAAGAGTGGTGCATCTATCAAAGGAAATCTAAATTATACCTTTTCTTTAATTTCAATCTCTCTGTCTAAACGATAAAGATCCATTCTTCGATCTTTCAAATTATTCACACTTCATCCAGTAAATGTACTATTTCACTTTATCCTTCACAAAACTATCTTTCAATGTTACCGTCCTATTGAAAACTAACTTCTCTGATGAGCTTTCTGTATCTGGAGTGAAATACCCTTTGCGCATAAATTGATAAAGCATTCCAGGCTGAGCTTCTTTAAGAGAAGGTTCAAGCACGGCATTTTTTAATATGTGCAAACTATCGGGGTTTATGTATTCTTTAAAATCGCCTTCTTCGCTCGAAGGATCTTCTACATTAAATAATCGTTCATACAATCTTATCTCCGCAGGAACAGCGTGTAGTGCGCTCACCCAATGTATAACGCCCTTCACTTGAAGTCCGCTGGTATCTTGTCCACTTTTGCTCTCGGGAACATAACGGGCACGGATTAACGAAACTTTTCCATTTTCATCTTTTTCAAAATCGGTACACTCTACAATGAACGCACTTTTCAATCTTACCATCTTCCCAGGAGCCAGACGGAAAAATTTTTTCTCGGGTGTTTCCATGAAATCATCCGCTTCAATAAACAATTCTCTGCTGAATGGAATTTCGCGAGTGCCTGCATTTTCATTTTCAGTATTATTATCGGTAGTGAGCATTTCCGATTTTCCTTCCGGATAATTTTCGATAATCATCTTCAGTGGATCTAAAACGGCCATCACACGTGTAGCTTTTTTGTTAAGGTCTTCACGAACGCAGAACTCTAACAATCCTACATCAATAATATTTTCTCTTCGCGCTACACCTACACGCTCCGCAAAGTTGCGAATGCTCTCGGGTGTATAACCACGTCTTCGCAATGCGCTAATCGTCGGCATGCGCGGATCGTCCCATCCACTCACATGTTTATCATTTACTAATTGCAATAATTTTCGTTTGCTCATCACCGTGTAATTCAAATTGAGTCGAGCAAACTCATACTGGTGGCTTGGAAACAATTCTAATTTACTGATGAACCATTCGTACAATGGGCGATGAACTTCAAACTCTAGTGTACAAATAGAATGAGTAATTTCTTCGATGGCATCACTTTGTCCGTGTGCAAAATCGTACATCGGATAAATACACCATTCGCTTCCTGTGCGATGATGATCGGTATGTTTGATGCGATACAATATGGGATCACGGAAATGCATGTTCGGTGATGCCATATCAATTCTTGCACGCAACACTTTTTCTCCGTCTTTAAATTCTCCTTTACGCATACGCGCAAATAAATCTAAATTCTCTTCTGTAGTACGTGAACGATACGGGCTTTCCATTCCAGGTGCGGTAGGAGAACCTTTCATATTCGCAATTTCTTCTGCACTGCTGTCGTCTACATACGCTAAATTTTTTTCGATGAGTCGAACCGCAAAAGCATATAGCTTCGGGAAATAATCGGAAGCGTAAAACTCATTCGCCCATTCGAAACCTAACCATTTAATATCGGCTTTAATGCTATCTACATATTCCGTTTCTTCTTTTTCAGGATTCGTATCATCAAAACGCAAATTTGTCTTTCCTCCAAACTGTTGAGCGATGCCAAAGTTTAAACAAATCGATTTTGAATGTCCAATGTGCAAATAGCCATTGGGTTCCGGAGGAAAACGAGTAAGCACTCTTCCTCCGTGTTTACCATTTTTAACATCCTCTGCTATAATTTCGGCTAAGAAATTGGGGCCTTTTTCTGTACTCATAATGGCACAAATTTACAATAATAGCGAATGGAATAATATTCTAGTTCAATATATTTTATTCCTAATCTCAAACTATACTAAATTACTTTATTGTTTGTGTCTGAATCGGCAAGTTCAAGGTGATTCGTGCCGACGATTATGGAGCTTTCATCTCGCTAATTTTTCTCGCAATCCCGATAGCTATCCATCGGCCACCAAAGGCTTGCCGACGGCGCTGCGGGACGCGAAGATTTCTATGATTAAATCCAAATTTTATTTGATTATTGTAATTATTTAATGCCCTCTCCCCTGGAGAGGGCAAGGGAGAGGCTTGAACAATATGCTTACAATAATTTATTCGCATACGAGTAATGCTTCTTTCTTCGCCAATTTCTCTACGCTAATTTTTCTCGCGAAGGCGCAGAGCCGCAAAGTTGTAAAGAAGCGAAAATGGATCACAAAGGTGTTTTGGGAAATTTCTTATAATTCCTATTTTTATCAAGACACAGAGAAATTCTATTGTATAATTCAACTACATCGTCTATACTAATCGATGGATTCCATCCCTGAAAAGTGAAATGAAAAAGTAGATAATTACAGATAATGCGCACTATACATCCTCAAAGAATAAAGATTCTGATAGGGAGGACGAGGCAAGAAATTGAACAGGAAATCTATTACCTAGTAAGCGCTTTGAAACCGATTAATCCGCTCAAAAACCTCTTCTTTACCAAACAAAGCTACCATGCCAAATAAATCAACACCGCTTCCTTGACCACTCAAGATCACACGAAACAATTGCAATACATCGCCCGGTTTTATCCCTTGATCAATAGCCAACTTTTCAAATGCGGCCTTTGTTAATTCCGCAGTAAATTCGGGAACACCAGAAAGTACATCTGGAAGATTTTGTAAGAAAACTTTAGCAGCATCATTCCATCTTTTAGTAATTATTTTATCATCATAGGAGGTTGGCGTTTCAAAAAGATATTTTCCCGTTTCATAAAATTCATTTTCAAATTGTACTCTTTCCTTTAAAAGTTTCACTGCTCCTGTTGCATAGGATAATGTGACCAACGGATGATCTGCTCCTAAAATATTTTTCAATTCATTATAGAAATGCTCTCCTAAAATGGTATCGTCGGTATGTCGCAATCGTTGCTCATTGAACCATTTTGCTTTGTCGGGATCAAAGCGCGCACCCGCTTTGTGAACACGATCGAATGAAAATATTTTTACTAATTCCTCTAAAGAAAAAACTTCTTGCTCTGTACCGGGATTCCATCCTAGCAAGGCTAACATATTGATAAATGAATCGGCATAATATCCCTTTTCACGATATCCACTTGAAATTTCTCTTGTGATGGGATCTTTCCATTGTAAAGGAAACACAGGGAATCCTAAACGGTCGCCATCGCGCTTACTTAATTTTCCGTTTCCTTCAGGTTTAAGTAATAAAGGAAGATGGGCGTAGTGAGGCATGGGAATTCCGAGCGATTGATAAATCAAAATATGTGCGGGTGCAGAAGGCAACCACTCTTCGCCACGAATAGCATGCGTAATTTCCATCATGATATCATCAACAATATGTGCCAAGTGATACGTCGGCATTCCATCGGCTTTAATCAAGACCTTATCATCCACCAATGCGCTATCAAAAGAAACTTCACCTCTTACCATATCCGTGAACGTTAGTGTTTGTCCGGGCTGTACTTTAAGTCGAATAACATAAGATGAACCTTGATCTAAAAGATGTATTGTTTCTTGCTCTGCCAAGCTCAATGAATTTCTTAAATTCATTCGCGTCGACGCATCATACTGCCAACCGTGTACTCCGGCGGCTTCCGCATTTTTTCGAGCGATGTCTAAATCGTCAGCGCTATCAAAAGCATAATAAGCGTTACCGCTATCTAATAGTCGTTTCGCATAGTCCATATAAAATCCTTTATGCTTTCTTTCGCTTTGACGGTATGGTTCATGTGAACCACCAAAGCCAACACCTTCATCGGGAATGATGCCACACCAATTCAAGGCTTCAATAATATATTCTTCTGCGCCGGGTACGTAACGATTTTGGTCGGTGTCTTCAATACGCAAAACGAATTGACCGTTATGTTGCTTTGCAAATAAATAGGCATAAAGTGCGGTACGTACTCCTCCCATGTGAAGAGGTCCGGTTGGTGAAGGAGCGAAACGAGTTCTGATCATTGTGAAAGAGTATTCAAGAATTAATGGAATACAAAATTACATATTCTAAGCTAGTTTGGTTAGTAAAACACTTTATCCGATCAACAAACCAGGAGAAACGGTGTCGCTTCTTCATTTTCCATGGAAGTTTCTATCTTTTTATTACTTTTGAATTATCCTAGAATAGGAATATTTAACATTAAAAAATTATTCACCCTAATTGATACAATCATGAAAAAAATCATTTTAATCTGCCTTCTATTCTCGAGCGTAATCGTTCAGGCACAAATGACACGTGAACAAGCTAAAGCAATGTACTTTACAAAGAAAACACCGGCGGAAATGCGCGCTACCTTTCCTAACGCTTGTTATTTTTATAATTCCCTTGAAGATTATAACCATAATAAGCCCATCAGCGATGTCGAGTGGGATCCTTATAGTTATAGCATGACTCTTGGAGCAGAAAAAATTACCGTTATAAATAAAGGGAGCGAAGAAAAAGTAAAAATTAAGGAATTACCCTATAATTGGGTAACTACCAGTGATGGTACCTTGATGCGAAAATATGACGGGGTTTTATATCAAATCGTTGTGAATGGTCCAATCTGCTATTATATACGATTTAAGCATGGTGATTTCTCTGGCTCAAAAAATAACTACTCTTTTAGTAGAAATAATGACGATAAATTTTTTGATTTTTATTCTCAAACAATTAATGGAGAAATATTAGAAATGAATAATAAAGTGATGGAAGATTTATTAGAAAAACATAGTCTTCTTGAACAATATAAAAGTGAGAAAATAAAAAGAGAAATGAGGGATAACGTCAATGATTATCTGACCAAAGAAAAAAGCAAGCTTGTCAAGTATATTCATTTGATTAACGAGAAAATGTAAAAGGATTGTCGTGAATTAATTTTATGTATCGCGCCTTTATTTTATTACAATAAGTATTTATACAATTCCGCGATTGTTTCGTGGTACTCTTTTTCCGTTTGTATAAAGTCTGTTTGCGCCTCGGTATAAAAGTTCATTTCTACAAGGTATTGCATCGTTGTAATTTCACCCAGTGCAAGTGCTTTATTCAATAGGGCGGTGTTATTAAGCGTGCCGAAAATTGTTTGATATTCAAGCAAGGTAATTTTTAGATTGGTGTATCGCTCGTAAATATGCTTGATGTGGAAGTAATGTTCGTTCGTGTGCGCAACTAGCTGCGATTCGCTATAGAGAAGTTGCGATTTTTTTTGCTTTACGGTGTTTTTATTTTCCCATAACGGAACTGAAATTCCAGTGTGGAATCCACTGTATGTTTGCCCGAGAATGCCTTGATAATGATAGCCGAGTTCCATTTTGGGGAGCCACAACGATTTACTTAATTCCAATTGCTTTTTTGAGATGAGATTTTGCTGTTGCAAAATTTTTAAAAGCGGATCTGCCTTTTCGTAATCTCTCTCTAATTGTGCGAAATCGGGAATGGATGGTGGAGAGAAATAAACCGTATCAGCAAAAGGAATTTCGTTGCCTCCATTTAATTCTGAGAGCTTGATGTTGAGTTCGTTGATGGCACTAACATTTTCCTGAAATTTCTTTTTGATTTGAATGAGTTGCAATTTGGCTTTGTTCACATCCAATATGTTTCCATCACCTGTGTCTAATTTGGTTTGAACACTATATAATAATTTTTCTAGGTTCAGTTTTTGCTGGGTCAATTGTGCCTGCAACTTATTGTGATAGACTAATGCAATGCAAACCTTTTTCGCTTCAAGCAAAATGTCTTGTCTATTGGCAATGATTTCAAATTCTGACTTTGCAATTTGTGTCTTCGCAAGTTGCGATCTTTTGATGTATGCGACTGGAAAATCAAACTGCTGCGTTATTGTAAAGTCATGTTGGTTGCCAGCATTGGATGGTGACCCTTTCAAGAAATCATATTCTGCAGTTGGATTGTTTGGATTAAGACCGGTTTTGAATTCGAGATCTTGTGCATTGTAATATTGCGCAGTTGCCTGAATTGTTTTATTGTTCCTACTGATTTCAGAAAGAACATTTTCAATGGTGCTCTGTGCATTTACAGAAGTGCAAATAACAAGCGACAGAAATTTTATGATGATGATCTGATGTCTCATTGTAAATCTTTTTTAGTGTCCGCCCTTTCAGCTGACAAGTTTGATAAATAATAAACTACAGGCACAATGAAGATATTGAGCAATGTGCTGGTGAATAATCCTCCCAATATAACTTTTGCCATTGGACTTTGAATTTCGTTGCCGGGCAAATCTCCTGCAATGGCAAGCGGAACAAGTGCTAAGCCAGCAGTAAGTGCTGTCATCAAGATAGGACTTAAGCGGTCTTTTGAACCGGTGATGATTGTGTCATATAGATTGTACCCTTCTTCACGCAATGTTTTGTAGTGTGATACAAGTAGAATTCCGTTTCGTGTGGCAACTCCAAACAAAGTGATAAAACCAATAATACTTGGAATGCTCATTATGCCGCTTGTGAACCAAATACTAAATACTCCGCCTATTAATGCCAAAGGAAGATTTAATAATATAATGCTTGCCGTTTTTACATTCTTAAATTCTTGGTATAGCAAAAGAAATATTACAAGCAATGAAAGCAGTGAAGTAAGAAGTAGGGTTCTTGATGCTTCTGCTTCTGCTTGAAATTGGCCGCCATATTCAATATGATATCCTTCGGGAAGTTTTACTTTATCATCTATGATTTTACGAATGTCTTTCACCACACTTTTTTGGTCGCGTCCTGCAACATTGGCTGAAACTACCGTTTTGCGTTGCACGTTTTCACGGTTGATGGTGTTGGGTCCGCTAGTACTTACAATATCGGCAATATAGTGCAGAGGAATTCTACGGTGGTGCGATTGACTTTGTGAAAGAATATTTTGAGAATCATTTTCGGGAATTGCATCGTTACTACTTACACCTACATCAATAAGTGTGTTGCGAATATTTTCAAGTGAGCCTCGGTTGGCATCGTCAAACCGAAGAATTAAGTCAAAGGTTTTATTCCCTTCGTAGATTTCAGAAACTTTTTCACCTGCGAAAGCCACATCAATAAATTCATTGAATTCTCCAATTGTTATTCCGTAATGATTGAGCATATCGCGCTTCGCCTTTATCTGCAATTGCGGAATATCGATTTGCTGCTCCACACTTAAATCAACCAATCCATCCACCGATTGAATTTCATTTTTGATTTGATTGGAAAGTGTAAAGAGTTTACTTAGGTCAGCACCAAAAATTTTAATGGCAATGTTTGCACGTGTTC
The DNA here is from genome assembly GCA_031411335.1 of Bacteroidota bacterium. GTDB lineage: Bacteria > Bacteroidota > Bacteroidia > AKYH767-A > OLB10 > JAJTFW01. The sequence goes on along the minus strand of JANOAX010000264.1, from coordinate 48,787 downwards.
CTGAAAGCATATGGTCAATGCGATGTCCGATGGGTTGACCAATGGTGATGTTTACTCCTGAAACTCCAGCCAGTTTTTCACGTACTTCCGTTAAAAATTCTTCACGGCTTCTTTTATCAAGAGTGAAGGGCGCCTCCACTTCAGATGAGTTTACACCTTGTGCATGTTCGTCTAATTCAGCTCTTCCTGTTCGGCGAGTAGTGATTTTTATTTCGGGAACGGAGAGCAATGCTTTCTCCACCTGTGTTCCTAATTTATTGCTTTCCTCTAATGAAATGCCTGGTAAACTCACCACACTAATCACTAACGATCCCTCGTTAAACTCTGGGAGAAAACTTCTTCCTAGCTGTGTCATTAAAAAAATAGATGCAATAAATAATAGAGCGGAAGTTGCAATGATTGCTTTCTTTCTTTGCATCACTTTATCGAGTATAATAACATAAATTTTTTGAAGACGTTCTACCAACCAGCTTTCTTTGTGTTGCCGCTGAAGCATTTTTTCATCTGCTAAAAGATAACTTCCTAAAACAGGTGTTAACGTAATAGAAACGACGAGGGAAGCAAATAGAGAAACGATGAATGCAATGCCTAGAGGTGCAAGTAATTTTCCTTCCATCCCCGACAAAAAGAATAGTGGAACAAAGGCAACAATGATAATGAAAGTGGCATTGATAATGGAAGTTCTGATCTCTACTGATGCATCAAAAATTACTGTGAGTTTGTCTTTTCTCTCTTCAGGTGGTTTGATCGCATTTTGCTTCAGTCTTTTGAAAACATTTTCTACATCTATGATGGCATCATCAACCAATGCGCCAATAGCAATTGCCATTCCCCCTAAACTCATCGTGTTGATGGTGTAGCCCAACCAATTTAAAGTGAGCATTGCTGTAATAAGTGAAATAGGAATTGCAAGCAATGAAATTACGGTTGCCCTCCAATTCATCAGAAATAAAAACAAAATAAGGACTACGAAAAGACTCCCTTCTAAAAGTGTTTTTTGAATGTTGCTGATGGATGCGTTGATAAAATCCGCTTGACGGAAAATATGTGTGTTGATGTGAATGTCGGGAGGCAAATTGCTTTGCATTTCAGCAACCGCATCATCAATTTTTTGAGTGAGTTCAAGCGTGTTGGTAGCGGGTTGTTTCGCTACTGAAAGAACCACGGCAGGTTTCATGTTGGAGGTAGCATCGCCTATTTTTGGTGCTGCTCCAATTTTTATTTCAGCAACATCTTCAATTCGAATTACTTTTCCGTTTGACGATTTAATAACCGACTTCCCCAACTCATTTATATCATTCGTTCTTCCAATTCCTTTTACGATGTATTCGTTGCCATATTCATTTATAAATCCACCCGAAGAATTTCCGTTTGCTTGCTCGGTGGCAGTGAGTAGTTCATTGAGCGAAACATTGTAGTAATTCATTTTTTGAGGTGAAGCCAAAATCTGATACTGCTTGTATTCGCCACCCATAATAATTACTTGGGCTACTCCCCCGGTTGCTAAAAGTCGTGGACGTATTGTCCAATCGGCAATGGTTCGGAGCTTCATTGATGACGTTGTATCGGATGTGAGTGAAATGAACATTACTTCGCCCATGATTGAACTTTGTGGAGCCATGGTAGGGTTTCCAACACCTACAGGAAGTTTTTCGGCTACGGCTGTTACTTTTTCATTTACAATTTGACGTGCTTTAAAAATATCCGTATTCCACTCGAACTCCACCCACACAATTGAGATTCCCGCTGATGATGAACTCCGAACCCGACGCACATTTGTTGCTCCGTTCACTGATGTTTCAATCGGAAAGGTTACGAGTTTTTCTACTTCTTCCGGAGCCATGCCATGCGCTTCCGTAAGTACTACAACGGTTGGTGCAGTCAAATCTGGAAATACATCTACCTCCATTTGTGACGCAATATAAGATCCAAATACTATTAACAAAACGCTTATAACAAGAATGAACAAGCGATTAACTAGTGAGAAATTTATTACTTTATTAAGCATAGTTGTGAATTGGCAAGTTGGCAAATTGGTAAGTTGGCTAATTGGTAAGTTGGCTAATTGGTGGATTGATGGATTGATGGATTGATGGATTGATGGATTGATGGATCAGTCGTAACAATAGATAACGGGAATTGTCATTAGTGCAAGAGGTGTCAAGAAGCTTCGCGAAAGCGAATAATGATTAGTTAATTTAGCTTGATTTTCCAAAATTTAACTTTAGTTATAGTTTAGAACTGTAAATTTTAAGTTGTGTGTTGCTCAATGATAATTCGCCAATTCACCAACTTGCCAATTTGCAATTCCTTAGTGTTCGTGTCCATGTGCCGGAAGTGTTCCAGATGCGGTTGCTAATTTTATTTGATACGCACCTTTAGTAACCACTCTTTCTCCTTCTGCAACGCCAGATAGCAATTGAACCATTATTCCGTCGCTTGCCCCTATCGCTACTTCACGCTTTTGAAAACTTTCGCCTTCGGTTTGCACATACACAAAAAAGTTTCCCTGCTCTTCTACTAAAGATGTAACCGGAATGACAAGCGCTCCCGGAACTGGAAATGATTTCAGATACACTTCAGCAATAGAGCCTGGAATTAAATTTTGTGTATTGTCAATTTCAAATGTTACAGGAATAAAAGGTGAATGTGCCGATGCGCTTCTTCCAAATGAGATTATTTTTCCGTTGAGTTGAGCTGTGCTGTATACTATTTCGCTCTCGGTGGTTTTGAAATTTGCAGAAGTGATTGTAGAAAGATTATTGAAATACTTTTGCGAAACATTTGCTTGTAATATCAATTTCTTGTTTTTGGAAATAGTGGCTAATGGTGTTCCTGCTTCTACAAATTGACCTTCGGTAACAAAAATATTTTTTACATATCCACTGATGTTTGCTAAAACGGCTTGCCCCTTCGTAGAATAATTTTTGGCAAGTGCATTAAAAGTAGTTTGTGCGTTTTCAAAGTCGAGCTTCGTTTGTTGATAATCCTTTTGTGAAACGATCTTGTCTTTTAACAACTCCGTTGCGCGATCATAATCCAATTTTGCTTTTTCGAAATTCGCTTTTGAGGCTCTGTATTTAGCATCAATGTTTCCCTCGGCTATATCGGCACCTGTAACGGTGAAGAGATTTGTTCCCGCGTTCACTTCGGATCCAATAATTGTTTTGTTTCCCGAAAACAATACAATGCCACTTGATTTAGCAATTACCATCATTTCATCTCCTGGTGCTGAAAGTATTTGACCGTTCGTTTTAATGATGTTGTTAAACGACTGCTTTGTTACCGGTGCATTAGCAAATTCCACTTTCCACGCCTGCTCTTTTAGGTAAGTTATGTCGCTGTTTGCACTTTCTTCTGATTGATCAGCAAGCATTGCTTTTTCATCTGCATACACTTTTACATCATCAATCACGATCTGATCGGTGAATGATTTAGTAACGATGTCAAAAATTAATTTTCCTGTTCCTGCTGTTTTAGGCGTAAGCGCAAGCCGGTAAATGCCAGGCACCGTCGGTGCTGTTGCTGATTGTTTAATTCCATTTCCGTTTACAATCAAACTAACCGTTACTGTGCCTTCGGTGAGCGCCAAAAAATTTTCACCAAGTACCGTGAAATGTGCAGCAAATTTTGATGTGCTGCCCACCACAAGTGGTTTGAACTCTACAAAAATCTCCGATTTTTCAGAATACATGGTATAGGCTAACGGTTCGGGGCCATGGTCGTGCGCTTGCTCCTCCGCTTTTTTTGAGCAACTGTTAAGCAGCAATACTGCCAGTGTTGCTGTTAAAATAAACTTGTTCATTGGATTGTTTTTAGTGCTGGTGCGGATGATCATGTCCGTCATGTGAATGTTGGTTGCTGTCAATTTGATTTTGTGTTGTGTCTGTAGTTGCATTAAATTCTTCCTGCTTTACCGTGTCGGTTGCATCATGATTTTGATGTGTACTGCCATCTTCATGGAGATGCGTTTCATCGGGATTATTTTGTTCTTTGTTCTGATTGCTAGAGCACGCTGCTAGAAACATAGCAACCATTGAAATAAATACGAATTGTTTTTTCATCGTAAATGAATTTTAAAGATTAGATTAAATTTGAATGATACATTGCCTCGCCGCTCGTATTAATAAATACAAACGGTTTGCCCCTTAATACCTGCCAACAGGCAAGATATAAAGCTGATTAAATAAATGTAACAGGAGGTCCTCGAAAAAGGAAGGTCGAAGAATATTGACTTAAAAGCGGAGGCGGATTTTCTTCATACCACTGTATTGTGCCTTCATCCCTTTGTTTAGATGAAAAAAGATCATTTAATTCAATAACTAAGCAGCTAAGTAATTTTACAGTTTCACTATTTATAGAAAAATTTGAAGAAGGAATGTAATGACCAAAGTCGGGTGAATGAACAAAGTGCATGGTGTGATCGTGTGCACCCGTTGTACCATCGTGATGATGGTGATCAGCATGTTCTGTTGCATGATGATGCTCTGCTTCTACCAATGTTTCATGATGATGATGGGGAATTACGTCATGTGAAAGCATCAATAGATATGCTACCATCAACGGTAATAAAATAAAAATACGATTCCTCATGAAATGCAAATGTATGGTTTAAATTAGAAATAACATCAAGGCACTCATTATTATCATGATTGCATCTTCAATAATGGTAACGGTGCTCATTGGTAAATTAAATACAGCACCAAGGCAAGCACATTGAATATGCTGTTTCATGATAACGCTTCGAATGACTCCTATGATACTTAGGCTCATCACAATTAGTGTTAAAGCATTAATTATAAGAGGGTTAATGTTCATCAAATAGGAGAGGCCTAAACTTAATTCAATGAAAGGATAGAGAAATGCCCAGAGACCAAAACGCATGGCAATGACATCATACATCTTATAGCTTTCTGCAAAACCTTTTAAATCGATAAATTTGAAAAAGGAAAAGGAAATGAAAAAACCAGCCATAAAGTATCGCATGAAACTCATTACATTTATTTCACCTGCTTCCATGGAGACCAGCAAACTGATACTAATGGTGTATGCAAAAATTAGTAAGATGGGTTTATAGGTCGCTAGCCAACTTTTTGATACTTCCACAGCATCATTATGATCAGAATTAATTATTTTATAATTGCCGGCCTCACTTAATTTTCTTTGTAGCTCGCCATTTGATAGGTGCTTACTCATCGAAATTTTGGCACTGTGGGTTTCCAGAGAAACATCGACCGAATCGATGTCGGGGATTTTAAGAAGTGCAGATTTTACTTTTGCTACACAACTGGAGCAGGTCATTCCTGAAATTTCATAAACATGTGTCATTGCTAAATCGTTTTTTTACCTTGCAAAGAAACAACATGGATTATCCAACGGTGTTATACAATTTCGGAAATGATTTGTACAATTTACAATTTATCAATCGGTAATCTTTTTTTGTCTTTCAATTCCTTAAAATGACTTGGAGTTAAGCCTACTACCTTTTTAAATTGTTTGCTGAGATGGGAAACACTACTGTAATTCAATTCGAATGCAATTTCGCTTAACGAGAGTTCATCATACACTAAGAACTCTTTTACCTTCTCTATTTTCTGAGCAATAAAATATTGTTCTATCGTCGTCCCTTCCACATCGGTAAATAAGTTGCTTATGTAATTATAGTCAGCGTTAATTTCCTTGGCGAGGTAGGTAGAAAGATTCGTGTGCAATTTGGATTTTCTTTGATGAACAAGATCAATAATTAAATTTTTTATTTTTTCTATGATTTTGCTTTTCCTTGTATCAATGATTTCAAATCCAAATTTTAGCAACGCTCCGTTCAATTGCTTTTGTTGATCTGAACTTAAGTTCTCTTCAATTTCAACTTCTCCTAGATCGACTTGGGTTGGATGCAAGTGAAGTCTTTCCAACTCCGCCTTCACCACCAACTTGCAACGGCTGCAAACCATGTTTCGAATATAAAGTTTCATTACATTAATAATTATGGTTAATGAATGCTTTCAATAGTGTATTGAAATGAGTTCATCTGAATCTTATCGCCAACATGTTTCCCAATCAATGCTTCTCCTAAGGGAGATGGTATAGACAATAATAAAATATCTTGATCATGAAAAGATACTTTTCCAAATCCCACACTCAATAAAAAATATCCTTTATTTGTTTCAATCATAGAGCCTAATTGAATTTTGTCTGAAACGATTTCAAAATTTATTTTGTCAAAATACTCCTTCATTGTCATCAGTTCTTGATATTGTCGCCCCAATTTCTCTTGCTCTAGGTTCATCATCGCCCTCGCCGTTTCATGTTTATCGCCAGCTGAGCTTTTGGATTCATTGGCAACGCCCTCTTGAAGCGCCTTGCCCTGCAATACCATTTCTTCTATCCGCTCATCGATTAGCTGACGACACCACTCCACTATTTTCCTTTTCTCTAAGGTATTCATCGCACTCATTCTTTAATACAAAGCTATGTTTTTTATACGATGCGAGGGATTGGCTAATGTTCTATCGTCTAATTATTTCATACCAACCCTTCATGTTTATGAAAACAACCTCTCTCCTCCTATTTATGCTTTTGGTAGAATGTGTATTTGCACAATCACCCATCATCACATCATGGCTCATTAACACCAATGGAAAAAAAGGAAGCCATTATGTTAGCGGGAATTCAACGGCCATTCAAGATAATGACTCAGCCAATGTACAAACTGTCTATTACTCTACTAACTGGGTATACATTCGAACAAAAGGAATTCCATCTTACACCACAGGACCTTTTTTAGATGGAAACCCATCTTTAGCAACTAACCAAAATGCGATCTTCAAAATTTCAAGAAATCCAATTCAAAATACCGGAACGCTTACCGCTACTACTGGTGGAAATATTGGAATCTTTATAAACGGTGTTGCGCTTTTCGACTATAGAGATGGTGTTTCTTGGAGGAACTCGACCAACTCGCTTGCTGGTGGTCCTCTTGGTGGTACTGGAGATAATGTGTGGAACCGAGATGCGATCGTAGCAGAGAAGGGCGGATTCGATTGTTCAAAGGGACATCCTGCTATGGGTAACTATCACCATCATCAAAATCCGAGCGCTTTTAAATTAGATCAAAATGTAATTTCTACTGTTTGCAATCTTTACAATGCAGATGGGCTTTATGTAATAGATGCAACAAAGCATTCTCCATTGCTCGGTTTCGCATATGATGGTTTTCCCATTTATGGGGCTTATGGATATTATAATACAAATGGAACAGGAGGTGTCACGCGAATGAAATCTAGTTTTCGACTAAGAACAATTTCGGTAAGAAATACATATTACACAGGTGCCTCCGTAACGCCTGGCCCTAATGTGAGTGTCACCTATCCATTAGGATATTTTCGCGAAGATTATGAATTTGTCACGCCAACTACTCCTAATAATTTAGATATTCATAACGGTCGCTTTTGTGTAACTCCCGAGTATCCAAGTGGGATTTATGCTTATTTCTGTACGGTCGATTCAAATTTTAATTCCGCTTATCCGTATGTTGTGGGGCCCACTTTTTATGGAACCAGAACAACTACAAAAGTGACAAGCATTACAGAAACGGTTACAACATATCCTGCGCCTACTACTTCTAATTTTCAGATGCGACTTTTCATAGAGGGGTTGTATATCGCTGGCAATACGATGACTTCGGCGCTAGGAAGCTCAAGTGCAGATACGATTACGGTTCAATTAAGAAGCACCGTATCGCCTTACACAATGCTCTATTCTATCTCTGCAATTTTAACAACCAGTGGCATTGTCAATATTTCTATGCCGTATTTATATAGTGGAAATTCGTATTATATTGTGGTAAAACACAGAAATGGAATCGAAACGTGGAGTAAAAAACCCGTAACGATTACTTCACTCAATAATACTTATTACTTTGAACCCTATTAAAATTATAGGTTTTAAAATCAATTAACGCGATCAATAGTACGATCGTTTCATTTACTGCTGTTGGATGAAAAAAATTCAAGTATTAAAGTGTAATTCTTTACGGGAATTTTGGCTGAAAATCCTGGCTTAGAATTTCCATCTTTTCTTTATCGAGTGGCTTGTTTAAAAATCGATTTACAAATGGATTTGAACTCGCCTTATCGAAATCTTCCGAATCAAGCGATGTGGACAACATCACAATGGTACACTTAGACTTTGTGGTATCATTTAGTTTTTTAAACTCTTCCAAAAATCCAAAACCATCCATTTCTGGCATTCGAATATCTAGAAAAATAAACTGAGGCAATTCATCGGGAGTGTTCTCGATAGTTTGTAGATAAATGAGTGCTTTGGTTGCAGATTCTTGTACAACAATTTCGTCGGCAAAATTATACTTTTGAAGCATTCGTTTAGCAACATAGCGATCCGTTTCACTATCGTCAATGACCAACACTTTTTTAAATATCTTCTTCACGTCAGAGTTTTCCATAACTACTTTAAATATTGGGTATCCTAATTTTAAATGTACTGCCCATTCCTGGTACAGATTCCAATTTTATTTCACCGTTTAATTTTTCAACTGCTTCTTTCACAATATAAAGTCCAAGTCCAGAACCTACCGAAGCTTCGGAAACACGATAAAACATTTCAAAAACTTTCCCTTGAGATTTAGCAGAAATTCCAATGCCGTTATCTTTAATTATGATTCCTGTTTCAGTATCCGAAGTATCAATTTTAATATTTACAAAAGGATTCGGGGTTTGTTCGTTTTGATATCGAATAGCGTTTGAAACTAAATTATTCAAAATAATATTCAATCGACTTTTGTCTGAATGAATTTTTGATTTTTCATTCACCTCCACCTGAATGTCAACAATTCTATTAATACCCCCCATGTACTTTAAATTTTGCGTAATATCGGAAAGCATTTCATTAAAGTCAATAACTTCCTTTTTTGTTTCTAGTCTTGCATTTCTCGAATAATCTAAAATGTCCAAAATAAAGCCGTCTAACTTTTTAATGCTATTCTTCAACATTTTCAGGTGCGTTAGCATCATTTCGTCAGTGGTGTCCTCTTCGCTTATTTCAATGACGCCCAACATCGAGCTTAATGGAGCTCTTAAATCATGTGAAACACTATATACAAACTTATCTAGTTCAGCATTTGTTTTTTTCAATTCACTGATGCTATTTTCTAGTTTCAGTTCCGCAATTTTTCGATCGGTAATATCTTGAATGGTGCCCAAGAGTCGTAATGGAGATCCATTTTCAAAAGCCGAACATCGTCCAATTGCAAAAATATTTTTCACTTTGCCATTTGGCATTAACAATCTTGCTTCAAATTGATACCCTTTTTGTTCTTGAATAACATTCATAAACGCTTCGCTTACAATGGAACGATCTTCCGGATGAAAGAATAGTAATTGGTCATTTATGGGGATCTCTAACTCTTTCTCCTCTCTTTCTAAAATCTTACAAAATTCTTTAGAGTGAGATGTCTTTCCCGTTTTGAAATCTAAAACCCAAGTACCTAATTGTGCTACTTCCTGCGATTCGTTCAGTTGATCAATTTTAATTTCTAACTGTTCGTTTACTGCAGCAGTTTGCGCTTCTGCTACTTCCCGCTCGGTAACATCTCTTAAGAATGCTCTGACTCCAATCACATTATTATCTTTTATTTTAGGAACGGCACTCCCTTCCAATATAACTTTCCTGTTCGATTTAGTTATAAAAGTTGTTTCAACATTATCCACCTTTTCTCCACTTAATACTCGTTGAAATCTCTCTAAACACCCACTCAAAACATCTTCACATATGATGTCGAAAATGTTCATTTTACTGATCTCTTCTTCTGAATATTCCATTGTTTTTAACCAAGAGGCATTTACAAAATCAAAAGTTCCATCGATGTTTAAGCTTAGTATCAAATCATTGCTTGACTGAATTATTTCCTTGAAGTTTTCTTCACTTTCGCGAGTTCTTAATTCAGCATTTTTCTTTTCCGTGATGTCAATTCGGAGGGTTAAATATTGATAAATTTCTCCACTGTCATTAATAAAAGGAACAATCGTTTGGTCCACCCAATAGATAGATCCATCTTTTGCTTTCTTCTTTACTTCGCCGCGCCAAACGATCCCTTTCTCTACAGTCTCGTCTTGTTCCAAAATATTCTCATCGTTCTCTCCATGATAATTGATATATCTATGGGGCTTGCCAATAAGTTCTTCTTTTGAATGCTTAGAAATTTTACAAAGGTTCTTATTTGCATAAGTGATAATACCATCTTGATTTGTGATCGAAACAATAAGCGATTGGTCGAGCGCCTTTCTATAATCTGAAGTTTCCTTCTGGCTTTTTTGTAAATGTTGTTCTGTCTTTATTCTTGAAGTAACATCGCGTAAATTTCCCTCATGATACAATATTTTTCCCGAATCGTCGGTGATGTATTGTCCTCTATCTTCTACCCAAATTTCAGAACCGTCTTTTCTCTTTAAACGAAATATAGAAATTCCTTCTTCCTCTACTGGGTCTACCTCTCGTTCACTTTCTTCAAAATATAAATCTTTCTTGATATCGATGGCTAAAAGTTCTTCAATACTATCATAGCCGAGCATCTTTACCAAGCCAGGGTTGACATCAATAAATTTTCCTTCTACCGTACTCTTGTAAATACCATCCGCCATTTTTTCAAACAGTTCTTTGTATTTACTTTCTGTAGTCGATTTTTCGCTTGATTGATTTATTGTTGAGTGATTTAAATTACGCTGCAAAAGCATTTCTTCCAGTTCACTTATTCTTGCTTCTAATCTTTCCTGTGTTCCTAAAAAATCATCGTAGGTTTTGCTGATTGTATAAAACAATTCAGAACTCATCGTTGGATGATTAGGATGATTAGGATGATTAAAATAGGGGGCGCACTGCTTTTCTAACTTCGGATTAATCATTCTTTTTCTTTGTGTAAAGAAAAGCGTAATGGTTTGATAACTTATTGATTTTTTATACTTTGCTTCATTAAAAAACTTTAAATTATACTAGTATCCATTCTATTCTAACGACTTTATCCCAATGAGGTTACATTCTGTACTCTTAATTAATTTAACTTTATTTTAAAGGCTAAAAATAAAGCCTAATAACTTGAAAAATAGACTTTTAAGTATTTGATTATACGAAAGGAGTTTTAAAATCGTCTTGTCTTAAAAAGACGGGATTGATCACTAATTATTTCAGGGAAGAAAGTTTTTCAACGCTTTCAAGTATAATTTCTTTCCGTCCATATGAAAGAATATTGTTTGCCTCTAATTCATTGATTAGTTGTGTAACCGTTTGTCGAGTAGAACAAATCACGCCTGCAATGTCTTGATGCGTTAAATAATTTTTTAAAATGATTCTGGAATTTTCCTGTTGTCCTTCTCGCTCAGCCCAATCGAGTAAAAAATGAATAAGTCGAGTTTTAACATCTTTAAAAAAGAGATTGTTGTAACTGTTTTTCAATTTTTTGAATTTAAATCCAACCAACTTGGTGTATTTAAGTGCAATGCCTGGATAGCTTTCCAATAAATGCTCGAAATCTGCTAATCGAAAAGAACAGATAACTACATCTTGGGAAAGTGCCTGTGCATATTCTGCATTTCCCTTTCCTTGATCTAGACTAATCTCTCCAAAAAGATCGCCTTGCATCAACAACTCCTTTACTACTTCATTTCCTTTCTCATCATGCTCACAAATTTTTATCGTTCCCTTCTTTAGAATAAAAATGCGTTTCTCGGGTTCGTCAGCAAAATAAATGATTTCACCTTTCGAAGCTTTCTTATAACGAGTCATAATGCACAAATCATCGATTTGAGCATTTGTTAAAACAGAAAATAATTTATGGTTACGTAAATGCCAATATTGCGTTTCTTGACTCATTCCACGAGTAGACGGAATAGTTCTACGCATGCTAAAATAATACAAATAAGTCCAAGTAAGAAATTGAGCCTTCCCTTCAATATTTTTTCAAGCTGTGTTTTATATTTTGCGGTGTTAAATGCAACCACTAAAAGCAAAATGAGTGCACCAACTGCGGTTCCAACAACAAAGGCAACTTGAGTATAAAAATTGTTTAACTCCAAATAACCTCGTTGTACCGCTTGCTGTATCCAGATCAACCAAAAAGGAACTAACAATGGATTTACCATACCTATCATAAAGCCATTTGTAAAATCATGGTCATTTTGATTTTTCATTTCTTCTTTTGATGATTTCTTTACTAAAAGATAAATTCCGGCAATGAACAAAAGAGGAATAAATAAAATATTCAGCCCAACTTTTATATAGGAAAACTCAGCAGCCTTCATATAAAGAAATAATGCTATTGCCGAATAAATTATTTCTGGTAAAACGCCACCAATAGCCATTTTGATAGCTGCATTTCGAGAGCGATGATATCCCGCATAAAGCACACCCATGTTTACTAATCCGGGCTGCAAAGAACCAATAAAACTGATCACGGTGGCAAGTAAAAAAGAAAAGAAAATATCAATTCCCATATTTCTTTTTCATTTTAAAATGGTGCGAAGCGACGTTTACCACTTCGGGTATCGACATGTATTTAATTCCGCTACGATGGTTTTCAATGGCGATTTCATTTACAATTTTCATGTTGTGAAAAATAGCTCGATAGACCCTCCAAAGTGTCATTCCCTCTCCATAAATATGTGCTGGCTCGCTCGTTGTTCCGTTGACTTCCATAATTTTTATGTTTTCACCTCGAAATAAATCTTCAATGGATTTAACTTTTAGATCAAATCGTCCAAAATAAAAACCATCCATGGTAGATGTAATTTCATCAAATACGGAAACTAATTTTTTATTGATGAGTCTTTCTCCATTGATGAACCGCGTGCCCTTACAATGATTTCCGACGGGTTCCAATACTGTTTTTTGATTTGCTGGTGGAATGCTTTTTAACAATTCTCTTTTCTCTTCGCTAAATCGTTTAATTTGAAATCGTGATCGATCCTTTTTATGCATCAACTCTTCCACCGTCGATTGTCCATCTCCTTCTACACTCATAAATTCTTTTTCAACGATGGAGGTAATTCCTGATTTCCCATTCGGATATCGATAATATAAAATGCCAAACTCAATGGAATAATCAACAAACTCTTGAATCAATATTTCACTCGGACATCTTTTTAAATATTCTTCCAACTCGTCTGAGTCAGAAATTTTTTGAACCATGAAGCCCATCTCCCCTTTGTCGGGCTTACAGAAGATGGGAAATGAGATTTCTTCAGACTCCATTTTATGTAAAATATATGCAGAAGTCCAATTCTTGTCGATCAAAAGTGTTCGTGGTTTATACTTGCCGCTCACCTTATTTAAAATATTAATTTTTGACTCACCAAAAAATCCACCTAAGTCAATAGCGGGATTTGTAGCTGTAAAATAAACGAGGGACCGTGCTCTTAGACTTAGAAATAGCCAATAAAAAATACTCGGAAAAAATAGAAGTTGGAAAGGCCAATATTCATAATTAACAATACGTACCATCCACAAAGGAAGTTGGGGAATCACAATATTCCTTTTATCTCTCAGTATAGCCGTTGACGAAGTATCCATTTATAGAATTCGAATTTTATATTCCTGATCAGCAAGTACGTCGAAGTACTGCATGGTTGTTTCATCTTGACTACTAAATACGGATGTAATACTCACCGTTTTTACAATATTATTTCGGTTCATCAATACGTTGCTTTCCGGATTCCCATCTCCACCAAACCGATGGAAGTTAGTAATTTCATTTCTTTTATCGAATGGATGCTCCTCCAGCCACGTATCAAACCATTTTTTTCGTGCTTGGATTACTTGGGGTTCATACAAGGTTACTGACGACCAAATATTTTCTTTCTCTGCATCTTTTTTTTCTAGATGGATGTTTTCTCCATCCCAAACCAACTGATATAAACCTATTCTTTCTTTTTCCTCCACAATGATTAATGTAAAAGGTTCGATGCCGATAAAATCATACTCCTTTAAAAAAAGTGGTACATCGTTATAGTGAAAGAAATCGAGTAGCACTTGACCTCGACTCCATTTATAGTTTTCTTTTCGCTCGTGTTTTACAAAGGCGCCATTTAATAAGCACAGAGTGTATTGATGATGAGATGTAACAATCCATGTGCCTCCAGCTTGTTGATCTTTTGGAAAAAATACAGCCGTGCTATTCAACTGGTACTTACTTGGTGGTAGAGCAGACTTTCTAAGCGTCTTCTCATCACGATTAGAGGTTAAAATGAATCCTCCATTTTCTAACGGTAAATAAGTTACTGTACACATTCCTTTTGAAATCTAATAGTAGATGGAGCGATGCCAAATGTTTTATCCAATATAATCCCAGAAAAAGAATTTTCAACGGCCATTTTTAAAATTGCCATGTGATGAATGGCATGTTCAATATTATAGGCTAACTCTCGTTTGTAAGATGAATTAACCGTATCGTTTACAACATCGTCGATGGAATAGTCCAATATTAATTGTACAGACTTGTCCGATTTGTTTTCACAAGCGAGAATAATCCGCTCCAGTTTATCAATGGCATAATTCGTTTCTGTCTCCGTTCGCAAATCTCTTTTACGATCATCGTAATTAATGATACCTGAATCGTAACCTATCAAAAGTTGATCATACAATTCTATGATATGTCGAATATGTTTGCCAATGGTATTTCCTGATAATAAAGAAAGGGGTCGAGCAAATTGTTCGTTGTCTAACTTATCAATTAGTTCTACAAGTTGTTGCAAAACTTCTTTGGATGTATCTTTTATTTCCATAATTTAATTCAAGTTAATATAATAACCTAGATTTAGTACTAGGCTTCGTGTTAGCCCATCCGCTCTGATATCGCGTACAATCACGGGAAACCCCAATTGGAAACGGAGGGTTGATTTTTTTCCGATTTCATAGGTGGCGTCGCCAGTAATATTTAAGGTGATGCCATCCGATCCTTTAATAGCATAGTGAACATTATTTGTATCCAATATTTGATCTTTATTGATTCGGTAAATAGCCAAAACGCCGGGCGCAATATTGGCTTTGTTCCTTTTGAAATTATATTCTAATTTAAATGATGCATCATTCCCTCTTATAAAACCTTTTGATTCAAAATATTTTTGCGCGTCTTTATTGTTTGCCCACAACTTTCTGGTGAATTCGTTTTTGTTTCTATTGTAAAGAACATGTTGATAACCGATTGTGGTTTGCCAATTATAAAATGAATGACTTATTCCTCCCACAAAATCAAGTGTTCCAATTCCTACTTGATAAGGCATCGGTAAGGAAAGGTTTTTCTTTTTTTCGTTGGCGTCACTCAGTGGAATTTTTACGCCTCCATATATTACAGTTTTTGTGGTTGGTTTTTTATTGGCAACAAAAGAAAATCCCGTCACCACATCGCCAATTCCCGAAACATCACCTAGGTTTCCATTTATGTTCATAAAGGGAATTCGCGCTTGCCAAGATAATTTCTTTGTGATTCCAATGTTTAGTTCGGGCATGATTTGAAAAATAGAAACTCCTTCTTCTCCCATTCCGAATGATGTAGTTAGTGATACAGATGAAGTACCGCGCCCTTCAATAGATGTGCTATCATCCGCAATTGTATGAGATGAACCAATACTACACACACCGGCATCACTACAGCCTTGTGCTTTTACATCTACAAAAGATACAGCTAAGAGAATAAAAATTGCGACTACCGATTTTACTATTTTCATTATTTACTTTTTCTATTAAATATTAGCGCTAAGGGTATTTCTTTATTTCGAATCAATAAGTACAGCGCACTTAAAAATACTAAACAGGCATATATAAACAATTGTCCTCCGTCGTCCATCACCATAATTCCAAGCGAAGTGAGGTGGAAAAATATGGCTCCACTCATTAATCCAATGGCTCCCATTGCACCCAACCAAGTTGTTTTGGGGACAAGTATCAATATCGATACAATCAATTCTCCAATTCCCGAACCTATTCTTCCCACAGGCTCCATGCCTATAGTGGAAAAAATATATACTGATTCCGGACTCGCCGAAAATTTAAAATACAAGGTTTGTAACATAATGAATGCCGCAACGCCTTTCGCTATAACATCTAGGTATTTGAATTTGTTTTTCATTTTTTGGTAATAATTTTATTCCAATTATTTTCGGCCTTTGCTTTTAATTCTGGTTCCATTTTATTCCACGACTTCAAAGTATTGTTGAAATAGAAGTTGTAGAATAAATATATTTTTCCATCAATCAATTTAAATGTGCTTGGGTCCACCTCCACTTTTTCTCCCGAATTTCCCATCGCATAAGCGCACCATCCTCCGTAAGCTGGCTCATAAGTACCGGGCGCCTGCTTAAATAGTTCTAAGTTTTCTTTTGATGAAAACCGATAGTTAATTCCTTTATAGGAGGCTACAATTTCCTTCTTGCCTTCTATGGCTTTGTTCGACTTAATATAGGCTACAGGGTCATATCCTTGAATGGCAATATTGTTCTCAATATTAAAGCTTGCCTTTCTTTCTTGATCTGTTTGAGCTGCACTCCATGTATACACAAAGGCTAGCAGAATAAATAGAATTGTTCTTTTCATCGTTTTTAATTCGAGTGCAAGGTCGGAAGGTTACTATTAAAAGAATGTCGGGTTGCCGACATTAGCAAAGATTATATTCAAAAAGTCTTAGAAAATATGAGTTATGCTAGAAAAACATAAAAAAATAGTCTATTTTATTTTCACTCCTTCCATTTTCTTCACTTCTCCACGCTCGTAAGTGGTGGTTAAAAGTAGTTCGCCACTTTCGTCCCAAACTTTCCAATCACCCTCTTTCAAACCTAAACGATATTTTCTTTCTTCCTTTGGTTTGCTATTTTTAAAATAAAATTTGTGGACTCCATTTTCTAATCCTTCAAAATATTCTCCTTCAAAAGCTTTTTTTCCATCTGCATAAAGTTGAATCCACATGCCATCTTGATTTCCTTCCACATAATTTCCTTCAGCAATGTATTCGCCGTTCTTATACTTCCAATTTCCATCACGCTTGCCATCTACCATATTTCCTTGAGCAATGATATTTCCTTGTTCATCAAATTCTGAACTCGCACCGTTTTCTGTGCCACCTGAATAATTTTCCTCGCGCAATAATTTTGCATCTGGATAAAACCATTTCCAATTCCCATCAGGTTTATTTTTTAAATAATTACCTTGTTGTTGAATTTGCTTATTCGAATAATAAAATATCCAAGGACCATCTCTTAATCCATCTTTAAAACTCCCTTCCCATTTCGTATTTCCATCTTTATAAAAATACTTCCACTTTCCTTGTTGTCTTCCTTGTGCGTCTACAGTTCCGCCTTCTGCATACACTTTATCTTTTTCATAAAGTTTACTGATGGTAATATTTCCTTCTTTATCAAACTCTCTGTAAACGCCCTCTTTTACTCCATTGATAATATTAACAGAACTTTTTGGTCGACCGTTGTTGTGATAGTCGCGTTTAATATCTAATTTAACATTCGCTAATTCATCCTGTACTAACTCTCCTCTCTTCCACACTTCCATTCTCAACACAATTCCATCTGGACTCAACCATCTGAACACACCGTTCTTCATATCATCTTTCCACATTCCATCTTCCTTCACAACTCCTGATGGATAAAATTCTTTCCAGGCTCCTTGTTTGAAACCAAACTTATCGTAACGATTTATTTTATCTTGTTTAACAAAAAATCCGTTTTTATACGTAGTGAGTGTAATAATTCTTCCTTCCTCTGAAAATTCTTTTGCAATGCCATCTTCTAACCCTCCACTTAGTAAAATTGTTTTTTCTAAATATCCTTTCTCATGATAATAATGCGCAATACTATCCGTAATGCCATTCACCATCCAACGTTGAATATAAACTTTACCTGTTGGAAAATAATCGTACTGCCATCCACTCTTTATATTATTATGGTAATGGATATCCGAAGTTTTTTTACCCTCTTCATTATAAAAACTCCATAAGCTATCGAGTTGTCCATTCACACGATTTCCTTCTGATTTAACATTCCCATTTTCATAATACGATTTCCAGTAACCGTCGGGCTGACCATTTTTAAAGTTACCTTCCGAACTTAATTTTCCGCTGGCGTAATAGTATTTCATTGGACCATCTACTTGGCCAAATACTACTGACGATAAAAGAAGAAGTAAAAAGAATATTTTTTTCATAGAGAATGCTAATATACTAGTTCAACAATTAAGGAAGCAATACTAAATGTTAAATACTTTATGATTTTGATGTTTACAGCTTGTTTAATATTTTGTTTAACACAAAGTACACTAAAAATTTAGGTACAATTGTAATATCACCGTAGATTATTCTATTATACCAATCATAAATATTAAATAGTGCAAATAGTTATAATATTTTTTTTGCTAATAAGTTATTTTCGTTATCACTGAATTTTATATTATACAGATGAGTGTGAAGTAGTTCACAAATTTTTGTAATAAGTATTTTAGTTTTTTAATTAATATTCTAGTTCTAAATTACTTGTTACTTTCTTTTGCGTGAAAAGAAAGTAACCAAAGAAAGCACGCCACCCAACACCAACCAATTTTTGCGGTTTATGCTTTCTACTTTCTTTCGCAACCACTAAACAATCTTTTGTGCTATTTCTTTACTTCATCGGTTCAGCAAAAATCGGTTCGCACTGTTGCGTGGGCGGCCTCCGCGCCGTTCCTTACAATATTACTTTTTATTAATATTTATTTCTCTAGTTATGCTTCCTTTTAGGCTTAAATAATTTGATTACATATAATAGAAAACTGGTATTACACAATACAAATTATGGCTTCGCACTTATTTCTAACATGCGTTGAAGTGGTCTAAGTGCATCTTCAAACAATAAAGGATCAATTTGTACTTCGGGTAATTCATGCTTTAAACATAAATACACTTTTTCAAGCGTATTTAATTTCATATGCGGACAATCATTACATGCACAGTTATTATTAGGAGGAGCTGGAATAAATGTTTTTCCAGGAGATGAATTTTCCATCTGATGTAAAATTCCACTCTCTGTACCAACAATAAATATTGTGGCGGGGTTTTCCTTCGTGAATTTTAAAAGTCCAGTGGTAGAGCCTATATAGTCGGCTAACTTTAAAACGGGTTCTTCGCACTCAGGATGCGCAATAAAAAGTGCTTGAGGATGTAATGCTTTCAACTTGGTAATTTTCTCCAATGAAAAAATTTCATGTACCATGCATGCACCGTCCCATAACAATAAATCACGACCTGTTTTTTTAGCTACCCAAGCGCCTAAATTTTTATCAGGAGCAAATAGTATCGGTTTATCTTTTGGAACACTCTCCACCACTTTAATGGCATTACTGGAAGTGCAAATAATATCCGTTTGCGCTTTGATGGCTGCAGAGCAATTGATGTAACTGATCACAACATGGTGAGGATGGGCTTCTCTAAACTTTCTAAACTCATCAGGTGGACAAGATTCTGATAATGAACATCCCGCTCTAAAATCGGGCATTAAAACCTTCTTGGTGGGATTGAGCAATTTGGCTGTTTCAGCCATGAAATGAACACCTGCAAAAACGATGATATCTGCCTGTGTCTTAGCTGCTTCTTGAGCTAAACCTAAACTGTCTCCTATGTAATCCGCAATATCCTGAATATCAGAATCCTGGTAGTAGTGAGCTAAGATCACCGCGTTCTTCTCCTTTTTCAATAATTTTATAGCTTCGAAAAGGTCAAGGCGTGGGTCGACCGCCTCATTCACAAACCCTTGGGTATTTACTTCGGAAACGGCGTTAAAATTCGACATGAGATTTACTGGATTACTTGGGCAAAAGTACAGGGTTAAAACGGAAAAAAGGAGATTGTTATTATTTAAAAACGACTTCTAAAAATTGTCGAAAAACCATCAAGCGTTTTAATCAACAGTATATATTATAATATATTTATTTAAATAATAATATATGTTAATAATGTACTGTTCATAATGTGTATTCCTTTTTATTAAAAGCATTGTTGAGTTCAGTTGTTAGGCTTTATTCACAATTTTATATAATAAACGTATAAAGTAAAGTATTGATTAATAAGTAACCTTACACTTATTAACAAGTGTTAACATCAGTGATTGTTGAATAATTGTGAATAGAATTAATGTAAATTCCGTGTATAAGAAAGTTTATAAAGACTAGGAAAAAACAAGCCAAATTTTTGGATTATAATAACCCCTGATTAAGCCATACAGGTTTATCATTTCCAAATAATCTTATAGAATAGATATACACAAGTTTTTGCGTTATGAACACAGGTATGAACATGTTTTTTTCGTTGATATGGTTTTTTGGTAGTTTAGAAATTTAGCTTCGAATATTGTTAAGCTTCAAGCTACAAGCTATAAGATACAAGCATACCCTACTAATATTTAATGTCATAACATCTAAAAACACATATCTAACAACCAATAACTAACATCCAACATCCAAAAACAAACTAACTTTGTACCGATGATTTTATTAACTCCAACCCAATTCCCCGACTACGAACTAATTGACTGTGGTGACTTTGAGAAACTAGAACGCTTTGGTAAGTACATTACAATTCGTCCAGAACCACAAGCCGTTTGGAGTAAGAAATTGTCAAATCAAGAATGGGATAAAAAAGCGCATGTACGCTTTGTTCCTAAGAGTAGCTCAGCAGGTACTTGGCAAAAGTTAAAGGATATGCCCGATCAGTGGAGAATACAATATGATATCAATTCAACCAGTAGTATTTTTTTTAGATTAGGCCTAACCTCTTTTAAACATGTTGGTGTATTTCCCGAGCAAGCCGTCAACTGGGAATACATTTATGAAAATGTGAAACGCATCAGTAAGGAAGTAGAAAAACCTAAAGTCTTAAATTTATTTGCCTACACAGGAGGATCCTCCTTAGCAGCCAAAGCAGCGGGTGCCGATATCACCCATCTCGACTCTATAAAACAAGTGGTTTCTTGGGCTAGAGAAAATATGGAGTTGAGTAAGCTTGATGATATTCGTTGGTTAGTGGAAGATGCGATGACCTATGTGAAACGTGAAGTAAAAAGAGGAAAAAGATACCATGGAATTATTTTAGACCCACCTGCGTTTGGTCATGGTCCCAATGGTGAAAACTGGAAACTGGAAGAGATGATTAATGAAATGATGAAATGTGTTTCCGAACTTTTAGAACCCGAAAATTCATTTTTAGTGTTAAACACCTACTCACTCGGATTTTCTTCACTCATCATTAAAAATTTAATAGAAGAGCATTTTGAAAAGAGAGCGTCTACAGCCGAAATAGGAGAAATTTATTTACAGGCTACCAGTGGAGTTGTATTGCCTTTAGGTGTGGTGGCAAGACTTAAATAACAGTTTTTTTCCTCTTAAGATGGGTTTAATGGGAGATGGAACCCTTTGCCTTACTAATACGTACAATTATTTAACTCTAAAAACGTTCACTAAGTACCTAAATTTCATTGTACATTTGTAATATGTCCACCGCCGAGAATAATTATCGTGAGTTGCTGGAGAAGCTGGACGCTTTCATCCGGAAGTTTTATACTAATCAGTTGATGCGTGGCGGCATTTATGCCTTCGCCCTCTTGCTGGTGTTTTTTATTTCTATTACACTCCTGGAATCGTTGGCTTGGTTTAATCCTACAGTAAGAGCGGTTCTGTTTTATTCATACCTCATTTCTACAGGGATTGTACTCTGGAAATTGGTGCTTACCCCTCTGTTTAAGCTATATAAGTTGGGTAAAACCATCAGCCACACAGAAGCCGCCAATATCATAGGTCAACATTTTCAACCCATTCGCGACAAACTGTTAAATACGCTTCAACTTCATGATCAGGTGAGTCAAGAGCCCGAGCATTTGTCGTTGATTCATGCATCCATCAACCAAAAAAGTGCGGAGCTGCGCCCCATTGCTTTTTCATCAGCAATCGATCTAAGGAAGAATAGAAAGTATTTGCCTTATGCTGCTTTCCCTCTTTTAGCACTGATCGTTATTTTGTTTGCTGCACCAAGTTTAATTACGGATCCAGCAAGCCGACTTTTGCATCACACAAAGAAATATTCGAAGCCAGCACCGTTTCAGTTTAACGTAACGAATGAGAAATTGCAGGTGGTTCAATTCGACGATTTTACCATCGATGTAAAAATAAGTGGTAATGAAATTCCCCGCGATGTATATGTTGAGGTTGGCAATAACACCTTCAAACTAGAAAAAGAAAATTTAGATAAGCTCCACTATACATTTAGAAATGTTCAGGGAAATACCAGTTTTCGTTTAATGGCAGATGGGTTTTATTCGGACGACTATACATTGACAGCTGTACCAAATCCAGTGTTGGTTGATTTTTCTGTTGAGCTAAATTACCCGGCCTATTTAGGACGTAAAAACGAAACCATCAAGAATACCGGCGACCTCTTAATTCCTGCTGGAACTCGTGCCACGTGGAACATCGGCACACAAAATACAAGTGAACTTCGTATACGCTTTGCCGATAGCACCTACACCTTGAAAGAAGGAGAAGAAAATAATTATTCATTAGTGCGAAAACTACTTTCCAGTAGCGGATATACCATCAGCACTCGAAATGAATTTATTCAATCGAAAGATTCCGTTGCTTATGTGATCAATGTGATTCCGGATCAGTATCCACAAATTGAAGTGGAAGAGCAAAGAGATTCCAACTCCTACCAAAGAATTTATTTTAGAGGTATGGTGATGGACGATTATGGTTTAAGTAAACTACAATTCAGGTATCGTTTTTTGAAGAAGGATGGGCAGGATGTTCAAGAAGAAGCGAAGGCTGCTCCACTGGGATTTAATAAGGGCGTTACCCAAGATCAGTTTTATCATTTCTGGGATTTGGCCACTATTCAATTAAATGCAGGCGATGAGATTGAATATTATTTTGAGGTTTGGGACAATGATGGAGTTCATGGTCCAAAAAGCGCTCGATCCACCTCTAGCGTTTTCAAAGCACCCAGCGTGCAAGAATTAGCAAAGGAGAATGAGTCGAGGAATAAGTCACTCAAAGAAGATTTAAGCGAGAGCATCAAAAAAGCAAAGGATCTCCAAAAAGATCTAAGCAACCTGAATAAAGACTTATTGAACAAAAAGAACCTTAGTTACGAAGATCGTAAGAAGGTGAGTGATATTTTGAATCAACAAAAAGAGTTGGAGCAGAAAGTGGCCGAAATTCAAAAGCAACAAGACGAAAATGCGAAACAACAGAATGAGTTCCGCGCCCCCGATCCTGAATTAGCCCAAAAGCAAAAACAATTAGAGGAGCTGTTCGAGAAGTTGATGTCGCCCGAAATGAAGAAAATGATGGAAGAGTTGGAAAAGCTAATGGCACAACTCGACAAGCAGAAACTTCAAGATATGGTAGAGAAGATGAAACTCGATAGCAAGGATCTGGAAAAACAACTCGATCGCACTTTGGAACTTTTTAAGCAGCTAGAGTTAGAAGAGAAGATGAAAGAAACGGCAGAGAACCTCGAGAAGCTCGCCGAAGAGCAAGAGAAGCTTGCCGACAAGAACGATCAGAAAGATGCTGAAAGTGAAAAATTAAAAGAAGAGCAAAAAGAGTTGAACAAGGACTTTAAAGACATCGAAAAGAGTCTTGAAGATATAGAGAAGAAAAACGAAGAGCTAGAATATTCTCAGGAGTTGAAGGATTTTGAGAAAGAAGAGGAATCCATCAAGGAAGACATGCAAGACAGCGAACAACAACTTTCCAATGGGAAAAAGAAGAACGCAAAGCAAAGTCAAAAAAAGGCGGCAGAGAAAATGAAAGACCTCAGTCAGAAAATAAAGAAACAACAACAGGAAAAAGAGGAAGAGCAAAACGAGGAAGACATGCAGGCGATGCGCGCCCTATTGGAAAACCTGTTGCGCTTTAGTTTCGATCAGGAAGGGTTGATGGAAAAGTTGAAAGGAGTTGATATCAACAATCCTCAATATTTGAAGATGGCCCAAGAGCAACGAAAGCTGAAGGATGATGCAAAGATTTTGGAAGACTCGTTATTGGCCTTGAGTAAAAGGGTGGTGCAGATTAGTTCTGCCGTAAACGAGCAAATCACCGACATCAATGCCAATACCGAAAAAGCACTTTTAAATCTACAAGATAGAACCGTTCCTCAGGCTAGAGCCAACCAACAGTTCATAATGACAGCTGTAAATAATTTGGCGCTTATGCTAAGTGAGAGCTTGGATCAGATGCAGAAAGAACAGAAGGAAAGTGATGCGAGCTGTGATAAACCAGGTCAAGGAAAGCCAAAGCCTGGAAAAGGCAAACCGAAGCCAGGACCCACTGCGGGCGACGTTAAAAAGATGCAGGAAAAGCTGGGACAACAGCTCAAGGAGATGAAAGAGAAGATGGAAAAAGGGAAGAAGCCCGGAGAGAAACCCGGTGATAAGCCTGGTGGAAAACCTGGAGATGGAATGAGTGAAGAGTTAGCAAGAATGGCTGCTCAACAAGAGGCCCTTCGAAACGCCATCAATCAGCTTAACATGAAAGACAATAAAGACGGGCAAGGGAAGTTGGGCGACTTAAGTAAACTCGCTGAGCAGATGGAGCAAAACGAGAAAGACATTGTGAATAAGCGCATTAGCGAACTTACCATGAAGCGTCAGCAAGAAATTCTGACCCGACTTTTAGAATCTGAAAAGGCGGAACGCGAAAGAGAGCAAGAAGAAAGAAGAGAATCGAATGAGGCTCGAGATATAAATCGCACACCTCCACAATTTACTGAGTTTATGAAAATGAAGGGTCGAGAGACCGAATTACTAAAAACCATCCCTCCCGGATTCAATGGTTTTTATAAGAACTTAGTGAACTCTTATTTTCAAAATCTGCAGAATTAGTCCTTCTCTCCTTCTATTCGTTTGTTGACGAGGAAGAACAAGGTGGAGGAGATTCAGAATTTTGGGAATATAACCTAACACTCATCGGTTAGTAAAAAAACTTTTCTATTACATTCGCACTTGCAGGAACTTTGTAGTTTCGTAGTCTTAAGAATCAACAAAAGCCACCTCGGTGGAAAGTGACAAAGAAATAGGCAGTTTCAGCAACATGATTTACATGAACACAGAAAAGCAGACTTCAACTATGCAAATTGCCTCACAGCCCGAGAGCATCAATCAGGTAGAGAAACTCATTGACGAGATTAAAGCCGACAATAATTTACATGAAGAGTGTTATGGTAATATTTTAGTTGCTGTAACGGAAGCTGTAAATAATGCCATTCAGCATGGCAATAAATACGATGCTGATAAGATGGTAAATATCTCCTTTGAAATTGACCCTGACCAAATCGCATTCACAATTTCCGATGAAGGCCAAGGCTTCGACTATATGAACCTTCCTGATCCAACTGATCCAGTAAACCTAGAAAAGCCAACAGGCCGAGGTGTGTTTCTAATGAAACATTTGGCTGATCAAATTATCTTTTCGGAAAATGGACGCGTGGTGGAATTATATTTCAAAACGAGTGGCCATATTGCCGAATAAAAGTCAGTACTTACAGGATTCGTCTCCCATGTTTACTCTTGGGTTTTTGTAGATGAATTATCTCCCTCTCTAAATGCCCGCTTCCATTTCATTTTTTAATGCCGATGTGTCCTACGTTTTGCGAAGTAAAAACGGGATCCGTTTATGGCTGTCTGATGTTATCAAGAAAGAAGGATTTCGTCTCGGAGAATTAAGCATTATCCTCTGTAGTGATGAGTATTTATTTAAGATGAATGTGCAGTATCTTAAACACAAAACCTATACGGATATTATCACTTTTGATCAGTCAGAAAGTAAAATCGAAGTTTCTGGCGAACTATACCTTAGTCTAGATCGCATCAAAGATAACGCTAAGACACTAAATATCAATCTAATAGATGAATTACACCGCGTAATTGTACACGGCACTCTTCATTTATGTGGTTATGGCGATAAGGACCCGAAATCAAAGTTGAAGATGACTCAAAAGGAGAATTTTTATCTTGTAAAGAGAAAGTTTTTGTAGTTCCACGTGCCCTTGGCACCCGTTAAATTTACTCTATTTATTCGATGATTTCATTTTATTAGGACGAGATGTCGGTACTCGAAAGGTAACTGTATTTTCTAAAATGCACATTTACTTGTTTATAACTCAGTTCATTAACTGTTTATTAACTTGTATAATTGGTTGATATACAATATATTTGTTTTTATACACATCCTGTGTATAGTTTAAACTAGCGTTTCACGTGGAACAATGAATGATCAAACATACGATGTAATTGTAGTGGGGGCAGGACACGCAGGTTGCGAAGCCGCCGCCGCCGCCGCTAACATGGGATCAACGGTTTTGTTGATGACCATGAATATGCAAACCATCGCTCAGATGAGTTGTAATCCCGCTATGGGCGGTATTGCCAAAGGGCAAATTGTAAGAGAAATTGATGCTTTGGGAGGCTATTCGGGGATTGTTAGTGACCGATCTGCCATCCAATTTAGGATGTTAAATAGGTCGAAAGGACCTGCCATGTGGAGCCCAAGGACACAGAATGACCGAATGCTATTTGCCTCCGAGTGGAGGAAGATGTTAGAGCAAACTCCCAATGTCGACTTCTGGCAGGATATGGCCAATGGGATTGTCGTGGAACAGGGTAAGGTTACTGGAGTAAAAACATCCATGGGACTTGTTTTCAATACGCGCTCTGTAGTGCTTACCAATGGCACCTTTTTAAATGGGATTATCCATATAGGCGAGAAGCAGTTTGGAGGCGGTAGAACGGGCGAAAAGGCCTCTACGGGCATTACCGAACAGCTCATAGAGCTTGGGTTTACCAGTGGTCGAATGAAAACGGGTACACCACCTCGAATTGATGGCAGATCGCTTGACTATTCGAAGATGGAAGTTCAGGAAGGAGATGCCCATCCAGGTCGATTTAGCTTTACAAAAACGCCGATTCCGGCTACGCAGCGGCCTTGTCATATTACCTATACCAACGAGAATGTACACGATGTTTTGAGGACTGGATTCGAGAAATCGCCCATGTTTACGGGTCGAATTCAAGGTTTGGGTCCAAGGTATTGCCCAAGTATTGAGGACAAAATTTCCCGCTTTGCCGACCGCGATCGCCACCAGTTATTTGTTGAACCGGAGGGCTGGGATACGGTCGAAATCTATGTTAATGGGTTTTCATCATCGCTCCCCGAGGATGTTCAATTGAGGGCTTTGAGGTTAATTGAAGGTTTTGAAAACTGCAAAATGTTCCGTCCAGGTTACGCCATTGAGTACGATTATTTCCCGCCTACACAACTTAAGCCAACACTTGAAACCAAGCTTGTGGAGGGACTTTATTTCGCCGGACAAATCAATGGAACCACCGGATATGAGGAAGCAGCCTGCCAGGGATTGATGGCTGGAATCAATGCCCACCGGAAAATGAATGAAGCTTCGGAAATAGTATTGGGAAGGTCCGATGCCTATATCGGAGTTTTGATCGATGACCTAATTACCAAGGGTACGGATGAGCCGTATCGAATGTTTACAAGCCGGGCAGAATTCAGAACTTTATTGCGTCAAGATAATGCGGATTTAAGATTAACGCCTTTAGGATACGAAATTGGACTTGCAACAAAAGAACGATTTGACGCCTCAAATACAAAAAGTATTGATTATCAGCTAATTGTGAAATCAATAAAAGAAACGTCTATTTCTCCAGAAGAAATAAATCCGTGGTTGGAAGTGTTAAAAACAGATCCAATTCGTCAAAAACTAAAAATTGTAAATATTTTGAGTCGGCCTCAAGTTGGACTCAATGAAATGATGAACGCAATTCCGGTTGTAGAAAAGTTGGTAAATGAAATTTCAAAAGACGAAGAAACGATCGAGCAAGCTGAAATAAACATTAAGTACGAAGGCTATATTGAACGTGAGTTTGAACTTGCGGAAAAGATGAATAGATTGGAAAATGTAGGCATACGGGAAGACATTGACTACTCCAAAATCCAAAGTCTAAGTAATGAAGCTCGCCAGAAATTCACAGAAATTAGGCCTGCAACGCTGGGTCAAGCCAGTCGAATATCAGGCGTAAACCCTGCTGATATATCCATATTGATGGTTTATATAGGAAGATAAATTTTTTTAAAAAGTCTGTGTGAACTGGGTGGTTCCACGTGGAACTAACCGTTAGTAAACCTTCGTCTACAGTGAAAAGTTACATAAAGTGAAAAGGTGTGGGTTGGATAGACCGTTAGTAAACCTTCGTCTACAGTAAAAAGAGACATAGAATGA
This sequence comes from Bacteroidota bacterium, assembly GCA_031411335.1. Lineage (GTDB taxonomy): Bacteria > Bacteroidota > Bacteroidia > AKYH767-A > OLB10 > JAJTFW01. Next base: position 20,466 of record JANOAX010000264.1, on the reverse strand, counting down.
AAAAATAGGGGTTAGATAGACCGGTAATAAGCCTTCCACTGAATCAGAAATTGCAAAGAAGTGAAGTTTCGGGGCTAAAAGTGACCGTTAGTAAAAGCTCGTCTAAAGTGAATAGAGTCTTAATGGGAGTTTGTTGATGTTTATCTTGAGAGAAACTTGAATAGACAATGGAGGGTTCCGATCCAATAATTCACACCTTAATTCAGGTATTTTGAGAGCTAAATTGTGGTAAAAATTCAGTTTAAATCAACGTAAAATCAAATAGAAAAACCGAAATACAGAGTACTTCCATATGAAACAGATGTTTTTCGTGGAACCTCAAGTTTAAGAGTAACATGGGCGCTGCTAAATCAATACGAATAAGAGTTAACATAAAAAATACACGCTAAAATTGCCCTAAAAAGTCAGTCAAATTGCTCATTATAACCATGATAATCGTTACATTTGCTCTATGGGAGAGTCTAACGTTGACGCCTATACGAAAATATGCCAGAGTTGCTTGAACATTGTCCAGTATGTGGACATACAGGGTCGGTTCCCTATCTCGAAGTAAAAGATTATACCGTGTCGGAAGAGGTTTTCCAACTTGTGAAATGTCCTTCCTGCGACTTCGTTTATACCAATCCTCGCCCAGCACCCAATGCAATTGGTAAGTACTATAAATCAAGCGACTACATTAGCCATACGAACAGTGGAAAGGGCTTAATGAATAGCCTTTATCAACTAGCGAGAAAACGTGCAATTCGAACAAAGCTTGATTTTATAAGCACTTTAGATCCTACTCCGCGGACTCTTCTTGACTATGGTTGTGGTACAGGAGAGTTTCTAGCAGCAGCAAAAGCAGAAGGATGGATTTGCGCGGGGTTAGAACCAGACGATGACGCTAGAAAACTAGCAATAGAAAATCATTCATTGAATGTGGATCGCCCCGAATATTTAAAAGAACTTCCTTCTGGACAATTTGGTGCGATTACCTTGTGGCATGTATTAGAACATGTACATCTGCTAAAGGAGACAGTAGATCAACTTAAAAGATGCTTAAGCTCGAAAGGGGTTTTGGTGATAGCGGTTCCTAATAGAACGGCGTATGAAGCCGAAATTTATGGACCCCATTGGGCGGCTTACGATGTTCCACGTCATTTATATCATTTTAGTAGAAAGCCAATGCTCCAATTGATGGCGAATGCCGGTTTTGAGTGTCACAGTATTCAACCCTTGTTCTTTGATCCTTTCTACATTTCGCTATTGAGTGGAGGGTATAAAAACGGATCAAAAAATTTCATTTCGGCTATGTGGTATGGAATGCAAACGACCATCAAAGGAAAAAGGGACATTGATAAAAATTCGTCGTTGCTTTATGTTTTTACGAAGAAGTAGGGGCGCATTGCAATGCGCCCCTACAAGAAAATTAATATTGGTTCAAACAATTAATTCAATTGGTATTATTACTTTTATTGTCTGATTCTACCATCATGAAAAAAATTCTACATCTTGTATTTATATTTTGCAGCTTACAGGTGTCTGCACAAATCACCATTAACAGCACTCACCTTCCTCCAGCTGGACAAACATGGATAGAAGCGGTAGATGAATTTTATAATGCTGCGATTACCCCTGGAGGCGCAAATCAAACATGGAACTATTCAGGTCTTTTAACAACATCACTAGATACTACCACCCTTTTAACAGCGGCAAGTACGCCCTATGGTGCAAGTGATTTTCCCAATTCTAATTTAGCAATTCATCAAGAAGAAGACAGCTCGTATTTATATGTCACCAGCAATATTTCTGGACTCTATTTAGATGGGTATTATTTCTATACTGTTGAACCACCCTTTGGACAAAACGCAATTCCTTTTGCTCCAGCATATCGATTTGTTCCAACGCCGTTCACGTACTTAGATAATTATAACAGCATGTATAAATATGTGATTGATATAGATACAGCATTGCCTTATATTCGATTTGTACATCAAGTAAATATTTCATTTTTGTGCGACGGTTATGGCACTCTTCAGTTGCCAGGAGTAACTCACGCCAATTCCCTTCGCACGAAACAAACAGAAATAATAACCGATAGTTTGTTAGCAGATACCGCAGGGAACGGAGTATTTTTTTCATTTTCTCCTCCATCCATAGAACAAAATACACTTTACCGTTGGTTTAAAGGATCGCAACCAACCATCGTATTAACATTGGAAGCAGATAGCGCAGGAACACAATGCAGCCGAAGTGCCTATATGTATAACTGGTTTACCACATCGGTAGGCGAAAATCCATCAGCAACAACCACTGTTCATGTATTCCCAAATCCGACATCCAATCTGGTTAATGTTTCTTTACCACAGGAAGGAACCAAAAACGACATTTTCCAGCTTTGTGATATGAACGGGAAAGTGATACGTGAAACCCCAATGAAAGGCATAAAGCAATATTCTTTTTATGTAAACAATTTACAAAACGGAGTTTATTTGTGGTCGGTGAAAAGTTTAAATGCAAGTGGGAAGCTGGTGGTGGAGTAAAATTTATAGTTATTAGCCCATTAAAATAATAGGAAGAGTGTTGTTCATTCGCTTTTTCCGCTTCGAAGAGCAATCTTCGGTTCTGTTTTGTTACTTTGTCAATCTTATTATTGAATATTTTAAATGAACCAGAACCCTGAACAAATAGCAAGAGACCAAATAGACGTTGCTTTGCAACGTAGTGGTTGGGCTATTCAGGATAAGGCAAGAATTAACTTGCAAGCCAACATTGGAGTTGCCGTTAGAGAATTTCAAACCGATATTGGGCCCGCGGATTATGTTTTGTTCGTAGATGGTAAACCATGTGGAATCATTGAAGCTAAACGGGAAGAAGAAGGCCATCGCTTAACGTTTCACGAAAATCAAAGTGAAGATTATTCAAAAGCAAAGCTCAAACACCTTGATAATAAGCCTTTACCTTTTGTGTATGAAAGCACAGGCACAGTAACGCGTTTCACCGATTACCATGACCCCAAACCAAGGTCAAGAGAAGTGTTTTCATTCCATAGACCCGAAACTTTTCGAGAGTGGCTGAGGATTAGTAAGGATAAGGAACAAGCTGTCTCTTTAAGAGGAAGATTGGCCGACTTGCCCGTATTAGCTATTAACGGTTTGAGAGATTGTCAAATTTCGGCGATCAACAATTTGGAAATTTCTTTCAAAGCGAATCGACCAAAAGCATTAATACAAATGGCAACAGGTGCAGGAAAAACCTTTACTGCAATAACCTCTATTTATCGCTTGCTAAAGTTCTCAAAAGCAAAACGCATTTTGTTTTTGGTTGATACTAAAAACTTAGGCGAACAAGCAGAACAAGAATTTCTCAATTATATTCCCGTTGACGACAACCGAAAGTTCACAGAGCTTTACAATGTTCAAAGGTTGCGTTCAAGTTTTGTTGCCAGTGATAGTCAAGTTTGCATCAGCACTATTCAGCGACTGTATTCAATTCTTAAAGGAACAGAGTTAGAAGAAAGTGCTGAAGAAGAAAACCCTAATGAAAGAAAGTGGCAACCTAAAGAAGTGCCTCCAATTGCATACAGTGAAAAAATTCCGATCGAGTTTTTTGACTTCATTGTTATTGACGAGTGCCATCGGAGCATTTACAATTTGTGGAAGCAAGTGTTAGATTATTTTGATGCTTTTGAAGTGGGTCTTACAGCGACACCGGATGCAAGAACCATTGCATACTTTGAACAAAATGTGGTGAGCGAATATTCACATGAAATGGCTGTTGCAGATGGAGTGAATGTAGGTTATAATGTATTTATTATTGAAACAAAAATTACCAAGCAAGGAGCAACTATTTGGAAAGGTGAATATGTAGAACATCGAGAGCGATTGAGTAGAAAGAAAAGATTGGAGTTGCAAGACGAAGATGAAACGTACACGTCGCAACAGTTGGATAAAGACATTGTGAACCCCAATCAAATTACTACCATCATAAGATCTTTTAAAGAAAATCTACCTAATTTATTTCCAGAAAGATGGTTTTTAAATAATGATTTAAAGAAGGAGGAATGCTTTTTTCCAATTATGAAGCACGGCCCAAATGATACTGTGTGGCAGTTTGAAGTTCCTAAAACTTTAATATTCGCCAAAACCGATTCACACGCTGATGATATAATACAGGCTGTACGTAAAGAATTTGCAGAAGAAAATCGTTTCTGCAAAAAAATAACGTACAAAGCCGATGATGCTAAAAGCGTACTGGCTCAATTCAGAAATGATTATTATCCTAGAATAGCAGTAACGGTTGATATGATTGCAACAGGCACTGATGTAAAGCCGTTGGAATGTTTGCTTTTTATGAGGGATGTAAAAAGCAGAAATTATTTTGAGCAGATGAAAGGCAGAGGCACACGTACAATTCTGTTGGATGATTTGAAAAAAGTTACACCTACAGCAAAAAGCACGAAAGACCATTTTGTAATTGTTGATGCAATTGGCGTTACTAAAAGTTTGAAAACAGATAGCCGTCCTTTGGAGAAAAAGCCAGGTGTTCCATTAAAGGAATTATTACAAGCTATTTCATACGGTGCACGAGAAGAAGAAATATTCACATCGATTGCAAATCGACTTACACGTCTTGACAAACAAATTACAGAAAAGGAAAAACAGAAGTTTGAAAAAATAGCTGAAGGCAAAACCGTTTCGCAAGTTGTGAAAGATTTGTTAAACGCCTTTAATCCTGATACGCTTGAAGATATTCGGACAAAGGTTGAAACCGAAAATGTAGGTGCTGCACACACAGAGAAAGAAGAAAAGTATAATGCTTTGGTTACAGCGTTACAGAACAGCGCGGCAAAAGTTTTCTCAGGTGAGTTAAATGAATACATTGAAAATGTTCGCAAGGCACACGAACAGAAAATTGATTTACTAAATCCCGACAGCGTAATAAATGTTGGTTGGGACAAAGACAATAAGCAAAAGGCCGAGGCACTTATAAAAGATTTTGAACAATGGATGCAGGAAAATAAAGATGAGTTAACTGCATTACAAATTTTTTACAAACAACCATACCGAAGACGAGAACTTACTTATTCGATGATTAAAGAGGTGTTGCAAAAATTGGTTGCCGCCAAACCCAATCTAGCGCCTATATATATTTGGCGATGCTACGAACAGTTGGAAAAAGTTACCGGCCAGCCTAAAAACGAGTTGATTGCTTTAGTGAGTTTGTTGCGGAATGTAACTGGTATGGATACAACCTTGAATGATTTCTCAAAAACGGTTGACAAGAATTTTCGTGACTGGATTTTAAAAAAGAACGCAGGGCAACACAACCGTTTTACAGAAGAACAAATGCAATGGTTGCGTATGATTAAAGAGTATGTAGCAACATCTTATAATATTGAGAAAGATGATTTTGATTTAAACCCCTTCAACGCACAAGGTGGCTTGAGCAAGATGTGGCAATTATTCGGGGACAACACTGACATTATTATCGAAGAACTAAACCAAGCATTGGCAGGATAATGAGCTTGAATAATAAAAAAATAAAATCGAACCACCGCTTTTTAGATGAGGCCGGTGATACTTCATTTTATGGCAAGGGTAAAAAAGCAATTTTAGGCAATCAAGGTGTTTCCAGCTGTTTTATTATTGGTATGGTGAAGTTTAAAGAGCCACTAGAAGACGTCCGCGATAAAGTAGTAGTATTGCAAGAAAAAATAGCAAACGATCCATATTTTCAAGCGCCATCTGTATTAAAAAAGAAAAATGCAACTGGATTTTATTTTCATGCAACGGATGATTTACCAGAAACCAGAAAACTATTTTTCGATCTGATAAAATCCTTAAACTGTTCATTTGAAGCCGTGGTTGGAAGAAAATCTCTGGAACGCTATGAAACAAAACACAAAGGCAGAGAGGAATATTTTTATGCCGATTTACTTTCGCATTTGCTTAAAAATAAAATTGAGAAAGAACACAAACTGGTTTTAAATGTATCTGAGCGAGGCAGTAGTACGAAACACCATAACCTTACTTTGGCTTTAGAAAAAGCGAAGGAACGCTTAGCTGAAACACGCACAAGAAAAAACACAGGAGAAAAAGTTTCCCGGCACGATATAAATGCCAACACTGTTTTTAATGTTCAAAATCCTACACAGGAACCATTATTGTGTGTAGCCGATTATTTTTGTTGGACAATTCAGCGCGTATTTGAAAAAGGAGAAACACGCTTTTACGACTTTCTGTTGCCGCAAATTTCTTTAGTTGTGGATTTATACGATACCAATAATTTTTATGAATGGCGCAACTATTATTCACCTAAAAACCCTTTAACAGGATCAAAAAAAATAAGTCCACAAAAGCACTAATTCAGGTTTTGCACCCGAAAACGGCTTGGAGCCGACATTCATGCTTAGCAGACTTATTAGGCAAAAGTAAAAACAAATGATAGAGAAAAGCAATTACCTACCAATTTTTAAAAACATGCAGATGTTTAAAATCCCTTTTGACTGGTATTTGACTGGAAAAGATAATCCTGAAGGGAGTTTTTGCCCTCAACGTTTATATGATGGGCATGTGATAGAACGACCCCCCTTTAACAATTTAGTATTGAAAATCATCATGTTGGTATGTGATGGGCATGTGATAGAACCCCTTTTGAATGGCAAAAACTTATGTAACGGCTATGTAACAAGGAATCGATTTTGCCACAAATCTTTAATGGAAGTTTATTTGATGGAAGGGTTGTATTCCTTTCAAAAAGCATACAATAGATTCGTAAAAGAATCAATTTATTGGACTAAATTATTATGTGATGGGTATGTGACTAAAAGCCGGCTTTCAAAAATTAACCCCTTTAAAACCAACACTTTGTTATGTGACTGGCATGTGATAAAAACCCGCGCGAGAATCAAATTCTTAAGTAACAGGTATGTAACAGAAAGCCCAAAAATATTATTTGATGGCTATTTGACAATTATGCGATTCTGGAGCCAATTAGCATTGATAATCAGCCAATTCTTATTTGATGGTTATTTGATGATCGATGTTATTAGCTCTAAATACCTATGTACCCGTATTAAACTTTAAAGCTTAAAACTAATGCGTTATTCGAAGTTTATTATTAAAAATTACAAAGGAATCAAAGACCTTACTGTTGACTTGGAAAAAGAACCAAAGTCAAAAGTGTTAACTCTAGTCGGTCTTAATGAAAGCGGAAAAACTTCCATCCTAGAAGCAATAACTTTATTTAAAAAGGATATTCCCAATGAAGAATGTCACAAACTAATTCCTAAGGAAAAAAAATTAAACTTCAACGGCTCAGTATCTATAAAAGCCTTTCTGAAGCTCGACCAACAGGATGAAAAGGCAATTAGAGATTATGCAAAATCAATCGGAATTCATTCTTTGGAAGGGATTAAGAAAATTGAAATTGAGAAAGTAAAAGTTTTTAAAAATTCTGTGTTTGTAATAGAAGAATCTGACCCTATATGGGAATTGGAGTTAAAAGGGATAAAAGAAGATTCCAAGAGGAAAAGGTCAATTAAATCGGATTCAGATGATTGGATAAAAATAACCGATTTTATAGAGAGTAATTTGATCCCACCAATCATTTACTATCCAGACTTTTTATTTTCATTTCCTGCAAGAATATATTTAGAAAAGTATGCCTCCGAAACTGGGGAGCAGGGAACTTATAGAGAAGTAATCAGTGATATTTTAGATTCAATTGGTGGTGGTTTGAATACCCAGGAACATTTACTTGAACGAATGAAAAGTACGAAGGATGATGCAAAGGAAGCTTTGGAGTCAACCATTAATAAAATGAGTGCTAAAGTTTCTAAAACTGTTTTTCAGGCATGGGAAACACTCTTCCAATCAAAAGGAAAAGAAATTATTTTAAAACCAGACATTGAGCAAGGCGCAGAGAAAAGATATTACTTAGAAGTCAGATTAAAGGAGGGTTCAAACCATTATCAGATAGCAGAAAGAAGTTTGGGATTTAAATGGTTTTTCACATTTTTGCTTTTTACTGAGTTTAGAAAAATGCGATCGAAAAATGAAGGAGAAATTTTATTTCTTCTTGATGAACCCGCTTCTAATTTACATTCCACTGCTCAAAAAAATCTTCTAAAAACTTTTGAGAAATTAGTTGATAAAAGCAGATTGATTTATACAACACATAGTCATCATTTAATAAACCCAGATTGGCTTTCTGGCGCATTTATTATTCGAAATAAAAATCTTGATTATGATGATGAATTAAATTTTGACAGCGAAAAAACGGATATTGAAGCTATCCCATACAAACAATTTGCAAGCCAGAATCCTGAGCAAAGAACCTATTTTCAACCTATTCTTGATGCGTTGGACTATCAACCTGGTTTATTGGAAGAAGTTCCAAAAATTATAATTACAGAAGGAAAAAATGATTATTATGCCCTTCGATATATCAATGAAGTTATACTTGGAGAGAATGAATTCGCGCTGAATTTTTATCCGGGAACAGGAGCAGATAGAAACAAGCAAGTAATTGCACTCTATCTTGCTTGGAATCGAGAATTTAAAATCTTGCTAGATGGTGATCCTCCAGGCAATAAGGCAAAACAACGTTATGTTGACGAATTTAATGGTGTGGTTGAAGATAAAATAACAACCTATACAGACATTGATCCCGCATACAATTACTCAACCGAATTTCTGTTTAACGACACAGAAAGACTAAAGATCACAAAATATTTAGACAAATCAGTGCAAAATTATGATAAATCAAAGTTCAATACTGCCATACAAATATTATTTCTTCAAAAAGAAAAAGTGGAATTAAGTGACCAAACAGTTATAAAATTTAAAAAAATATTTACGGCACTGCAGTAATGATTGAACAAAGTAAAATACAAAAGCAAAGCCAATTTAAAAAGTTAGGGGAAGTGTGCACTTACTCCAAAGGAAAAAAGCCACAGGTTTTAGTAGAAAAAGTAAATAAAGAATGTAAAATTCCTTACATCAACATCAAAGCATTTGAGAAAGGAATTTTTGCTGAATACACTAACGGGGCAAAATGTAATTTATGTGAGGACAAAGATTTGTTGATGGTTTGGGATGGTGCAAGATGTGGGTTGATTGGTAAAGCAAAGAAAGGGGCAGTTGGTTCTACACTCATGAAAATTTTGCCAAAGGAAAATATTCATAAAGAATATTTGTATCACTTCATAAGTTCCAAATTCCAAATCTTAAACACAAAACCAAAAGGTGTCGGTATTCCACACATAGAACCAACATTACTTTGGAATTTTGAATTGCTTGTGCCATCAATGAAAGAACAAGAAGAAATCATTTCCAAAATCGAAGAACTTTTAAGTGATTTAGAAAATGGAATTCAGCAACTTGAAATAGCCCAACAGCAATTAAAAGTTTACAGGCAATCAGTTTTAAAATGGGCCTTTGAAGGTAGATTAACAAACAAAAAGGTAAACGGTGATTTGCCAAACAGATGGAAACAAATTGAACTAAAAGAATTAGTTGAAAGAATATCAGATGGACCTTTTGGATCTAATCTGAAAAGCAATGATTATGTTAACGAAGGTGTAAGAGTAATTCGTTTGGAAAATATCGGTGAAATGGAATTTAGAAATGAACACAAAACGTTCATATCACATGAAAAATATGAGACGCTAAAGCGACATACTGTAGGCAAGGGTGATATTATTTTTTCGTCTTTTATTATGGGTATAATTCGTTCAGTTATTCTACCTGATTACATTGACAAAGCAATCAACAAAGCAGATTGTTTTCTTGTTCGGGTTGAAGAAACAAAAATCAACAAGAATTATTTGGCATTTTATTTTTCAACGAAGGCAATGCAAAATCAGCTAGTAAATCATATTCATGGAGCAACAAGACCAAGAATAAATACAACCCAACTTAAAGCATCCATCATTCCATTTGCACCTATGGAAGAGCAAAAGGTGATTGTTCGAGAAATTGAAAGCAGATTGTGTGTTTGTGATAAGGTCGAAGAAGCAATTACAAGCGCGCTACATCAAGCAGAAATGTTGAAGCAAAGTATTTTGAAGAAAGCGTTTGAAGGGGGGTTACTATAAATGTATTTTTTTATGAACAAAGGATTTAAAATTTATGAGTTACAAACCTACGAGAACAGGTATCTTGGAACTCTCAACTTGTCTTTTACAAATGATAATGATAAGCTTCACGGGAACTATTTTACAATATTAATTGGGCCCAACGGAACAGGCAAAAGTTATATACTTAGAACTCTTATTGACATTATCAGAGAAATATTTGATTATAAAATTCAAGGCAAGCGGCCCTTTCACATAACAGGCAGCTTTTTTATTAAGTATTCATACAATGAAAATGTTTATGAGATTGGAAACATTGTTAAAAGCGATAATATAAAACTGCTAAAAGCTTTTACAAAGGGTTCAATGTTAACTTGTAAGCAAAATGGGGAGCCAATAAAAGAATTAATGGATATTCAACTGCCCGAAAAACTTTTAGCAAGTTCGATCATGTTAACGGATAAATTTCCAGTGATAGCAGCCAAGCAAGGTTTTGATATTTACAATTACTTAGGAGTTCGAAGAACACCATCAGTAGCTGGAACAAGAACCTTAGCTCGTATTACGGCACAAAATCTTGTCGAGATTTCAGATGACAAGAACTTTCTTGAAAATCTTGAACAGATTTTAAAATACTTAAACATTAATGGGAACATTATTATTGGATATACACCAAGATACTTTAAAGAAATTTACAGCAAAGAATTATCGGTTGAGGGTCTTAAAGAGTTTTTTAATGATTATGCAAAGAAGAATAGAACAACGCCACTAAGAGGAGAAAAACATTTTCGGAAAATTGAGAACGACAAAGACTTACTTCAAGCAATTGTAAATTATATTCAAATGATGGTTTACAAAATTATTCCATATAGTAATGACCACCCAAACAGCAAGAAATTTGAACTTCACATTTTCGGCGAACTTGACATCAAGAAAGAATTTGAAATGATAAAACAATTAGGTTGGTTAGACCTGATTTCATTTCCATTCATTCAAGTAATTAATGGAGAAACAAATACCGTTTATGATTTTGAAGACAGCAGTTCAGGGGAATACCATATCTTCACTTCATTGATTGGTTTATTAGCCAAAGTAAAAGACAACAGTGTTATTTTAATTGACGAACCAGAAATAAGCATGCATCCGAATTGGCAGATGCAATACTTTGAAATCATAAATAAACTCTTTAAGAAATACACTGGTTGTCACTTTATTATTGCAACGCATTCTCATTTTCTCATTTCAGATTTGAAAGGCGAGAATTCTAAAATTATTGGACTGAAACGAGATGAGCAAATAGAGACTGTTGAAATTCCTGAGCAGACAAATACTTATGGATGGCCAGCCGAAGATGTTTTGTATCGAGTGTTTAATGTTAAATCTACTTCAAACTATTATTTAGAAATGGATTTAAGAAAAGCATTAAAGCAAATAACAAATAAAAACACAGAGACAGTTGAGTTGGATGAAATTATTGGGAGGTTAGATAAATTAAAATTAAGTGAAGCCGACCCAACAATTGAAATTATCAAACAAATCAAAACCTATCGTTCAACACTATGATTGTTCAATTAATTTGTCCTATTATTTTCGACCAATCCGATACAAACCACATTGCGGGTTTGAATCCGCCAATGGGACAAACATGGGATAAACCAGTTGCAAGAACAAAAGTTTTGAAAATTAAAATAAGAGGACAGTTAGATGCTACTCAAACAAGTTGTGCTTATTGTGGATTAGAATTAGGTGGAACAAGTGCGGGAGAAATTGAACACATTGCAGCAAAGGGACAAGCAAGGTATCCTGAATTTACATACACAGAACAGAACTTAGTTTTAGCTTGCAATTTTTGTAACGGGCCAAAGAAAAAATTTCAGCAAGAAACTATCAGAACAAAAAATGTAGTTTATGGTAATTGTGATTTCCTAATTGTGCATCCGTATTTTCATAATCCTGATATACACTACACATGGGTTGACAATGCAAAGAGAATTGTAATTCAATCTAACAGCGCAGAAGCAACTGCATCAATTAAGATGTTCGGTTTAGACTCTCCAAAAATGGCAAGGTTCAGAGCAATAGAATTAAACGCATATGTAACAGAAAACGATTTGGTTTTAGATCAACAAACAGAACAGCACTTAAAAGCAGCATTGGCACACAGGTAATAATATAAAAAACACAAAATGAATAGTCCAATAGTTCAAAAAGTATGGTCTTTCTGCAACACCCTTCGTGATGATGGTGTTGGTTACGGAGATTATTTAGAACAGCTTACTTATTTGCTGTTTTTAAAAATGGCTGATGAATATAGCAAGCCGCCTCACAACCGTAAACTTCCTATTCCTAAAGAATTTGTTTGGGAAACATTAACTTCAATGAAAGGTGCAGAGTTAGAAGTGCATTATATCAATTTACTACGTGAGTTGGGGAAAGAAAAAGGAATCTTAGGGCAAATATTTACAAAGAGCCAAAACAAAATTCAAGACCCCGCTAAACTTTCAAAACTAATTGACTTGATTGATAAGGAAAATTGGGTAATGATGGGCGTGAAAGACAAAGGAGATATATATGAAGGGCTGTTGGAGAAAAACGCAGAAGACACGAAAAGTGGCGCAGGTCAATACTTCACTCCTCGGGCTTTGATTCGTGCAATGGTGGAGTGTGTGCAACCCGAACCAAAGAAAACCATTGCCGACCCTGCATGTGGCACAGGTGGTTTCTTTTTGGCAGCCTATGATTATTTGGTAGAGAAACATGATTTGGATAAATCTCAAAAGCAATTTTTAAAGTACAATACTTTTTTTGGAAACGAAATCGTGGCAGGTACAAGAAGGTTGGCATTGATGAATTTGTTTTTACACAACATCGGTGATATTGATTCAGAAAATTTCATCTCTCCTGCTGATGCGTTGATTTCAGCAGCCCCAACTACTTATGATTACATCTTAGCAAATCCACCTTTCGGTAAAAAGAGTTCACAAACCTTTACCAACGAAGAAGGCGAACAAGAGAAAGAAGATTTGACTTACAATCGGCAAGACTTTTGGGCAACTACTAGTAACAAGCAATTAAACTTTGTTCAGCATATTCGAACAATGCTAAAGACTACAGGCATTGCAGCCGTTGTAGTTCCCGATAATGTTTTGTTTGAAGGCGGAGCAGGCGAAACTGTCCGTAAGAAATTGTTGGAGGTTACAGACCTTCATACCATACTTCGATTACCAACAGGAATTTTTTATGCTCAAGGAGTTAAAGCAAATGTGATTTTCTTTGACAACAAACCAGCAGGAAGAGAATTCTGGACTAAGGAAGTCTGGGTGTATGACTACCGGACTAATATTCATCACACTCTTAAAAGAAATCAGTTGTCGCTGGAAGATATGCGAGATTTTATCACTTGCTACAATCCCCAAAACCGACATAAACGAAAAGAAACGTGGAGTGAAGCTTCGAAAGGTTCAACTTCCCCAGAAGGTCGATGGAGAAAATTTTCTATTGACGAAATTACCAGTCGTGATAAAACCTCTTTGGACATCACTTGGTTAAAAGATAAATCTTTAGCAGACCTTGACAATCTACCCGACCCAGAGGTTTTAGCTGGAGAAATAATTGAAAACCTAGAAGCGGGTTTAGCAAGTTTCAGAGAAATAATGTTGACGATAAATGGAAAGTGATGGAGTGTTAAACTGAATAACCCACCCAACATTTTGAAAAATTATCTATGAAACCAAGAATTATTAAGTCGTTTGATGAACAAGCAAAAAAGGCAATTCCTTCTAAAGTCTTTTTCAATCATTTTTCTGCAATCGCTATGCATATCAATCAAAGTAAGAACCGTTTTGATTTAAAAAGTAATGATTATTTTAACCGTTTAAAGTTGAAAAATCGAACTTTAGATTTAAATTTAGTAAAGAAGTTATTATGGAATTCGTGGAGTACTGAATATGCATTTAAAATGACTGGCGAGGTAGATAATGACGACTATTACAAATTCGCATTACACTGGAATTTCCCACAAGCATATTATACAGTTTATTTGGGTATGACAGCTTTTCATGAAACACAAAATATAGCTTCAGATCAACATGAAAAATCCATCAAAATATTCGGCAATTCAGTTAAGGACAAACATTATCCGTTACCAATTAGTTTTTCTTGCAGTGGTTTACATGAGGAATTTGAATATAAGAGATTAATAAAATTTAATGGTATTCCAGATAATTTTAATGGTTTATCAAGTATTAATTGTATAGAGGATGCTCAAAATCAAATTGCTTCATTTCTCAAATCAACTCGAAAAAAGAATGCAGAAGTAAAGAGAGAAAAACTAGAAAATGCTAAAGACCCTCGTTTTTTTAACAATTCTGGAAAATTTAGAAAAACATTCAATAAATCACATTGGGATTTAATATACACAACAATTCCAGAAACAACTATATTAAATATGCTATATAGATTAAGAATCAAAGCCAATTATCACGATATTGAATCATTTATAAATGCTGATATTAACTTCAATAGATTCCACCAGTATTTATCTGATATAGTTTCTTACTTAAATTTTGTTCATGAATCATATATTTGTAAAGTTATTGGCAAAGTTGAGTATGAAAAAGTACTTAATGGTTTCCCAAAGCACTTAAATGAAAGTACTGCCAATAAGCGATATGAACTTTTTGAAAAACACAACCCAAAAACTTCAAGTAAAAGTTGAGAGATTACTAAGGAATTGAATTTTCGGAACTATTTAAGCTTAATAAGCATCTTTTGTCTAAGCAATCTGGACCTAATTAGGTAAGTAGTTTCTAACTTTAATTTCTTGTATTATACCAATAAAAAAGGTTGCCTCTTTACCGGGCAACCTTTTTTGTGTATATGTGAATCATGCAAACCTTTTAAATAATTGTGTAATGATTTTTTTGCCCAACCTCAACACCTTTGTACCACATCAGTTCGTATAAGCTTATAACTATATATCATAGGACTGATTTCCTTTTGACAATCGCAATCAATCTAATGAATGCAGGTTAAAGGAGATAACAGAAATAAAATGCAAGCTTTTTAACTACCCTTTAATAAGGTAGGACAAAGCTTTTGAGTAAGGTTTTTCTTCGTTTTAAAATGCAGAAACAATCAACATATATTTTAATTAAATAATCTCAAACAAAATAAAAATGAAAACAATTCTCGTAGTAATTACAACATTTATAATCACCTCAGGTGCTTATGCGCAGACCGACTCAACAACGAACAAGATGAGTCCTCCTGAAATCAACAATCCAAACGATGGAATTATTCAAAGTCCTTCTCGCGACACAATGACAACCCATCCTGATGGCTACACCATGCAAAACGGAAAAATGATGGTCGTAAAAGACGGAAAAGTAACCATGATGGAAAAAGATGTCACACTCTCAAATGGAACAGTAATCATGACTAATGGATACTACATGAAAAAAGGGGGCACAAAAATGATGATGAAAGAAGGTCAACACATGGACGTTTTTGGTTATACGATTTCAATGAATACCACAACACCTACATCACCCACCGCTCCAGAAACGCCAAAAAAATATTAAAAAACCAACAAATAAATAAAATGGAAAAAGAAAAAGCAATTGAAGTGTTAAATACACTGATCACCATCAATAACGATAGAATTGAAGGTTACGAAACAGCATCTAAAGAAACCGAAGAACAAGAATTAAAGACATTGTTTGGAAAATTTATTTCAACAAGTCGCAAATGCAAACAAGAATTAGTAAGTGAAGTAACAAGGTTGGGCGGCGAAGTAGCTGAAGGAACCATGACATCAGGAAAGTTTTTTCGTGTATGGATGGATGTAAAGGCAGCACTCACCGGTAAAGACCGTAAAGCAATTCTCGACTCTTGCGAATATGGTGAAGACGTAGCCGTTGACACGTACAACAAAGCACTAAGAAATAATATAGGAGACATCTCTGCAGCACAACAAACTCTATTGAATGCACAGCACGCACTGATTAAAGCTGATCACGACAAAGTAAAAACGATGCGTGATGCTTTAGTAGAAGTAGAATAATTGAAATCACAATTTTAAGTATTTCACTTCAAATGAAAGTACTTGTTGACTATGGCACTAATGATATAGGTTTGCTAATAACTAACATGTACGAAGATAGATCCAGCATAGGAGAAGGAAAATACTTGGAAGATAAAAAGGGGAAAAGTAGTTGAAGCTGGTATAGCTGTAACGTAGAATCGTGTTGATGATAGGGTTTGCCTATTTTAAACAAACAAACAACAATTCTGCAGGAACACAAGTAAAACTTATTTTAAGCGATCACAGCTTCAACTCTTCCCCTTTCCCATAAAAAAGTAGAAAATAAATACCAATCGGAAATAAGGGTGTAAAAAAAATGTATGTAGTTTGAAAGCTAATTAAATATTTTTAAAACGAGCTTGCATAAATTCTAAATACCAAAACGAAAAACTTTTCCATTAAGAGAATCAGAACGAGCAACACTTAATTTTGTAAATTCCCGTAAAATGATTCATCAATTAAATCCATCCATCTTAGTTGAAACACCTCTCGGCAGCGGGCAGGCACTCTTTATCATCGACTATGGTATGCATCAAAACACTTGTTGGGTGATTGCACTCGTAAAGAATGGCACTATAAAACATTTCGATTGTAACGATGTTATCCTTTCTACAAATTATACCTATGGTTTAAATTTGATGAAAAATAAAGAGCCGCAGGTAAGTACCATCACAGTAAAGGAAAAGGCGTAACTACAATATTTTTTTAAGCATCTACTATTTCTTTCTTTGGAACACGCCGTAGAAATATAAAAACAAAATTTCCTTAATCCACCAGTAAGCTCTCAGCAAACCTCTTGCTAACCGTAGTTTTAATTTCTTTTCCAATTTGAAGCAACATCGAATTATCAAAAGGAACAATATCCAGCACTTTAATTTTAGTTCCTATATTCACGGAAAGCTGCTCTAGATATTGTAAAAAAACCGAAGAGGTATCTTTTACAGCAACCACCCGACAACTTTTTCCAATTTCAATTTCCGAAAGCAGCGTTTTCACGGTAGTTGGAATCTCTCCGTTCGACTTGGGAATAGGATCACCATGAGGGTCATATTCGGGATGCCCTAAAAACACATCCAAACGATCGGCTAATTCAGGATGTTTCACGTGTTCGAGCTGTTCAGCTATGTCGTGAATTTCATCCCATGAGTAATTAAGTTTTTCTAGCAAGAATACTTCCCATAAACGATGGTTACGAATGATTGCTACGGCTTCTTTTTGTCCGCGCTCTAAAAGCTTTGCTCCTTTTACTTTATCATATGAAATCAGCTTTTTTTCACTGAGCTTCTTAATCATATCTATGACTGAAGCGGCACTAACCCCCATTTCATCGGCAATGGCGGTTGGAGATATCTTCAGTTTCTTGTTTAAGGAGAGACGATAAATGGCTTTTAAGTAATTTTCTTCGGTTAAAGATCGCATGGTTTCATGTGGAATATATGCCAAAAGTAATAAAAACTAAACTTATTTTATTAGACGAGTCTAATTATGTATATTTGTTGAGTCAAATTTTAAATAAGGTTGAGAAAGTTGAAAAGCGCAATGAGTAAAAAGCAATTAACCATCTTGATCCTACTGGTAGGATCGATGGTTTCCTTGAATTCTTGTGAGAAATTGTCACCGGAAGCCCCTGCCGACGATGAAATACTAGATGGCCCTGTTGATGGATTAACTCATAGTGAAACGGCTCAATTTTTAAGAGGAGATATTGCCTTTAATACTCGCATCTTTACCGCTAGCTCAGGTTTGGGATCCGTTTTTGTAGCGTCAAGTTGTGGTTCATGCCATGCGGGTGATGGAAAAGGGCACCCGTTTACAACATTAACACGGTTTGGTCAAGTGGACAGCTCCGGGAATCAATTTTTGCATTTGGGCGGACCACAATTGCAGAACAGAGCACTACCAGGCTATACACCAGAACAAATTCCGGCAGGGGCAACGTTTACTCGAATCACTCCACCAGGAACAACGGGACTTGGTTTTATTGAACTCGTTTCAGATGCAGACATTTTGGCTTTGTCGGATCCAAATGATGCAAATGGTGATGGGATTTCTGGAGTTCCAAACTGGATTAATATTCCTGCTTACGTTCAGCCGCCAACAAATGCGATTCAACAAAATGGAAAATACATTGGCCGATTTGGAAAGAAGGCTGGCGTGTTTAATTTGTTGCAGCAAATCGCGAATGCTTACAATCAAGATATGGGAATTACTTCAATATATGAACCGCATGATGTGTATACTTACCAAGAAATTGATCCGGAAGTTTCCACTCAAGAAGTGTTGAATGTGGTTTTTTATGTACAAACATTGAAGGCGCCCATCCAAAGAAATCAACATGATGCCACTGTTAATTTAGGTCGACAACTTTTTAGTAATACGGATTGTGATAAATGCCATACGCCTACATTGATGACAGGCTCCTCTTCTGTTGATGCTTTATCCAATAAAACGATTCATCCGTACACCGATTTGCTCTTACATGATATGGGAACAGGATTGGATGATGGATATACCGAGGGAAAGGCAAAAACATTCGAATGGAAAACGCCCGCATTATGGGGATTGGGACTTTCTCCGAAATCACAGGGAGGTCAATTTTTCTTAATGCATGATGGTAGGGCTACGAGCATAGAAGGAGCAATTTTAATGCATGGAGGAGAAGCTTCGGGCAGCAAAACGAAGTATCAAAATCTTTCGGCATCAGACAAATCTGCGTTACTTACATTTTTAAATTCGTTGTGAGTTGAACACAAAGCCATTTTTTTAATGAACAGAAACTACTCCTATAAAGGGAATAATTAGCAGCATATTTATTGTTTATAGGAAATGGTATGTGTACTTAAATTGCATTTTCATGCTTTTAGTTGAAAAAGCCAAGTGGTCTCGTAAATTAGAATGAAGGTTGGTAGAATTGAGCAGCAGACCGAATAAACTCAATGCTGGTTTTCTTATATAACAGAGGCAAAAGGAATTAAATTTGTAAGGATGTTTGGATGTTCTCCTTTTTTTATTAAGTTTGTTTTTCAACCCATTAATCAAACAGATCATGAAGAAAAATCTACTGTTATTTATATTTATTTTATTAGGAACTACAAGCGTTTTTGCACAAAGTTTAATTCAAATGCAATTGCCTGCTCAGAACACTGTTTTTTCTGGAAACGTACGTGGTTATTGGTTTACCTCCCCAACCTGCTTTACTATTTCTGGCATTGAGGTGCCAACGGACGCTTCAACAGGGTTTCAAAACATTGCCATCGTTAAATTGGATTCTGCGCCTCCGGTTTTCGGTACAGTAACCAACAATTTTACTGTTTTGTACCTCACCCAAAATGATACCGCCGCCGGAATGATCTCATTAAACATCCCTGTGCAAATAGGCGATGTAATTGGCATACTCGGAAACAGAGCAGACGCCAATTCTTATGGGACCTCTCCTTTTTCTACGTCAATCGGAAGTTTCCCGGTAACTATTGAGCGTTTAGGAATGCAGTTTAACTTATCATCAACCGCTCCCCAGGATCTTTGGACAGAAGTAGGCGGAAGTATTAGCCGTGTATTTATGTATTATGATACATCATCAACTGCCAACCTGACTTATACATGGCAAGGAGGAACCATCTATTCTTTTACTAATGGATTTTCTGCGTTGGCAACATCCATCTGGGATTACGGAGATGGGTCACCGTTAGATACCGCCTATAACCCAACACATACGTATGCATCTCCAGGCACATACACTGTCTGCACATATGTAACGGGTTCATGTTCGAGTGATACTGCTTGTACCACATTAATTATTTGCCCTGCTCCCGCTTTAGCAAGCTATAGTTATGTGACCACGTATCCAACCGTAGATTTTACCGATGCATCACAAAATGCAGCGAGCTATTCATGGAATTTCGGTGATGGATCACCGTTAGATAATACTGTTAACCCTTCGCATACTTATGCCACATTTGGTACTTATCAAGTATGTTTAACAATTACGGATACTTGCGGAGGTACGAATATTCATTGTAAAAACATTTCTGTTTGTCCTGCACTTATTCCTGTGACTTTAGGCAGTGATGTTACTGCCTGTGGTAGTACGATATTATCACCCCAATTTCCGAATGCTACGTATTTATGGAATACATCAGCAACAACAGCACAAATTTCTGCAACGTTGAGTGGAAGCTATCATGTTATTGTAACCGATGTCAACGGATGTTCAGGAACGGATACGGTGGATGTGGTGATTAACCCATTGCCACTTGTCAACCTAGGACCCGATTTGGGACAATGCGGTACATCGGCAACGTTAGATGCACAAAATCCGGGA
>JANOAX010000263.1:0-15799 GCA_031411335.1 Bacteroidota bacterium | reverse complement strand
AATACTCTTCATCTCAGCTACAATTACAGGGTGAATTGATTTATGTGCTCTAAACCAATCCACACGATCTTCTACACTTTTCTCTTCGGTATCGAATGTGGCAGTGGTAGTAAGTATAGCTTCATTATAAATTTGGGTGATATGAGATACATCTTTCTCTGTGGCTGGACGAATGGTAATCATACTTCAAAATTAGCGAAATAATAATTGCAGAATAAAATTTCCAGGGAATGTTCGATACTCATCCTCAAGCCTTAAAAAAATTCTTATCGATTAATTCAGCACCAGTTCCTGGTAAAGAAGAAAGCAATAGGGAACCTCCACGATAAACGGCTCCAGCAAAAGGATCATTACTAATCAACCGTGGGCCATCCAAATCAACCCAATCGGCCCATGGACTCAATTGCGCAGCGGCCATTGCTCCGCAAGTACTTTCCGACATACAACCTACCAAAACTTTCAACCCAAGTTTATTCGCTTGTCGTACGAGTGCTTGGGCTGGCTCAATTCCTCCGCATTTTAACAATTTTACATTGATACCATGACAAACTGAACTTAATCTTTCTAGATCAGACATTCCTTGAATGGATTCATCTAAAATGATAGGTAATGGAGATGAACGATACAACTCAGCATATTCCGTTTCCAATTTAACTGGAAGGGGTTGTTCCACAAACAAACAATTACGTTCTTTCAACCAATGCATCCACTCCAAACATTCAACGACACTCTTCCACGCTTGATTCGCATCGACACAAAAGGATGCATTCGAATTCGATAAAAAAGCTTCAATACGTTGCTTATCATTTTCTCCTCCTAATTTAATTTTGAATAACGAAAAATCAGAGGCCTCTTTTAATTTTTCAATAAGCTCATTTTCGGTGCTTATACCAAGCGTATAGGAACAAAGTACTTTTTCTTCCTCTTGAATACCAAAAACACTTCGCATTTTTTTTTGAGTCAATCGAGCAAAAAGATCATACATAGCAATATCTACAGCTGTTTTAAGTGGCTTTGGAATAGTAGAATTCCCTTCGGCCAGTTTTGACATGGTGGTACGAACGGCATCACTTCCCTTCATTTCAGCAGGAAAATACTGATGAAAACTACTGACTAAATCTGGAACATTATAACCCAAATACGGAGGAACTGCAGCTTCCCCGTAACCTTCTATTCCCATAAAAGAAGCCTTTACATAAATTGCATCTGTACTATTTCTAGTTCCATGTGCAATCCCAAAAGGATTCTTAAACAACAATTGAAAATACTTAATACTTAATTCCAAACTTTCTCCCATATCGACAAAGTTATAAAAAGGAAGTGTCGAAATTTTATCTACTTTTAAAGATTCTAAAATAAATAATTATGAGAATCACTTTGACACTATGCTGCCTTCTCTATTTCACTGCAAATGCACAAACTCCGTTGCGTTTAAAATTAACTGAGATTGCAAGAGGTTATACTTCTCCAATTGGTCTATTTGCCCCCACAGATGCAACGGATCGACTTTTTGTGATGGAACAAGGGGGTAAAATAAAAATTATTCAAAACGGAATTAAAATCGAAAATCCATTTATCAATATTTCATCACAATTGGATGGATTAAATATTGCATATTCTGAAAAAGGGCTATTGGGAATGGCATTTCATCCCAACTACAAAACGAATGGATTATTCTACCTCTACTACTCTGCGAAAACGCAACTCAAAGAAATGGATCATGAAAGTAGAATATCTGAATTCAAAGTTTCATCTGATCCTAATATTGCAGATGCAAAAAGCGAAAGAATAATACTTACTATTTCGCAACCGGAAAGTAATCACAACGGTGGCCAAATGGCTTTTGGCGCTGATGGATTTTTGTATATTGGATTAGGAGATGGTGGCGGAGGTGGAGATCAACATGGAGTAAGTGGAAATGGTCAAAATTTAAATACTTTACTTGGGAAAATAATTCGAATTGATGTAAACACATCGAAAGGTTATAAAATACCAACCGACAATCCCTTTGCAAAAAGCGAAACCATCCGACCAGAAATATGGGCCAGTGGATTAAGAAATCCATGGCGATTTTCATTTGATCGCGCCACTCAAAAACTCTTTTGTGCCGATGTAGGTCAAAACAAATATGAAGAAGTAAACATCATTGAAAAAGGGAAAAATTATGGCTGGCGTTTGATGGAAGGTAATCATTGCTTTGATCCTCCTGATGGATGTGATCCTTTTAAATTTGCTTCACCCATCGCTGAATATGATCATTCGGAAGGAATCTGTGTAATTGGCGGATATGTATATCGAGGCCGGGAATTCCCATCCTTGCACGGCTACTACATTTTTGGAGATTGGAATGGTGTATTATGGTATTTACATCAAAACGAAAAAACAAAATTATGGGATCGAGGACCTATCTTTACCGAAAAAGAAAATAATGAAATTAGCGGCAAAATAAACAGTCTTGGAGAAGATGAAAGAGGGAATATTTATATTGTTACGCAAAAATTATTTGGACCTAAAAGTCCAACTGGCATCATTTACAAAATAGGATACTAATGCGACTTATTGATTTCTTAAAGAAAGAAAGGGCGCTGTGGGCATTGCTAATATCCACCCAACTTTTTTTCTTTGCGTATGCTCAGCTCAACCAACATACGAAGACAGCGGATTCAGATGAATATATTTATCAAGCTAAAAATTTAATTGATTACGGTACCACCTACAGTGGTGATTATACTGCAACGAATTTAGATGTTTCACTTTATGACAGAAGGACTCCTGGATATCCCATTTACTTAATACTTACCCAGATAATATTCCACTCAGATTTTCTTCCCCTTTTCTTGCAATGCGCACTTTCTATATTAAATATATTTATTGGAT
The DNA here is from genome assembly GCA_031411335.1 of Bacteroidota bacterium. Classification (GTDB taxonomy): domain Bacteria; phylum Bacteroidota; class Bacteroidia; order AKYH767-A; family OLB10; genus JAJTFW01. The sequence goes on along the minus strand of JANOAX010000263.1, from coordinate 12,922 downwards.
ACAAAATTTTAAAACTAATTAGTCCGGATACAAAAAAAACATATTTATATCTCTTCTTCTTTTTATTTTTTCCAAGTCAATTTATTTACGCTACCGTTTTCATGTCAGAGATACTTTTTCAAACCTCAATATTACTTTGCTTATATTATTTATTGCAATTTGAAAAAAGCGGAAAATTCAGCTATTTCTACATTCATCATCTATTGCTTGCCATTACCTATCTCATTAAACCAATTGCGCTTTTTCTATGGTTAGGATATAGTTTATATGGCATTATTGTACATAACAAACGAGGAATTGCGGTACGACAAATAGCAGCTGCATTATTCCATGTACTTTTACTAGGAAGCTTCTTTCTTAAAAACTATAATCAAACAGGAATTGCAGAATACTCTGGAATTGGCAGGAAACTGATAATTAACTATAACATGCCTGCTTTGCTTTCATTTTATGAAGATGAAACATATGCTAAAATTAAAATTGATTCTTTACAATATAGTTTAAAAAACAAATCCTATGCTTCTCAATGTGCGAACATTGACTTATTCATTCGAGAAGAAGTTACTTCCCATCCCATCCACTTTATGCTACTTCAAGGATATGGCTCCATTAAATTACTTCTTGAAACAGGAAGATGGGACCTTGAACTTTGGCGCGTAGGATATGAAAATGTTGAAAAAACACCATCCTTAAAAAATACATATTCAATGAATGGAATAAGCGGAGTTCTTCATGAGTTAAATCAATGGCCAATTCTATATTTAATCTATTATTGCTTTGTTATATTTGCATCAATTGCACTCTTTCTTTTGTTCATTAATAGTTTGTTTAATAAATCGCTAATTCGCAGGCACAAACTTTTGTTGCTAGCCACGATCATTTACTTCGCTATACTCTCGGGTCCATCTGCTTCAGCTAGATTTAGAATTCCTGTTTTTCCTATTTTCGTTATCCTTGCACTAAGTAGTTTTAACAAAAATGAAAACCCATCTTATCCCACTTTTTCACAAGGTAATGGGTAAATATTTTAAACAAGAAATTAGATTAACTTAAAAATTTAAAATATCCCATTAAATTTGCAGTTCATGAATATTCGGGACACTCCAGCACATAAAATAATTTTAGCTTTCACAACAGCAATTCTTTTTTGGATAGCATGGCCTGCTCATGGGTTTGCGCCCGTACTCTTTTTTGTGTTAATACCACTACTCTTACTCGAGAATATTGTATATCAAGCTAAAATTAATAAAATTAAATCTCGTCTTTTTCCTTACTCCTATTTAACCTTTTTTCTCTTTAACATTTTCAATACTTGGTGGATTTGGTATGCGAGTCCATTTGGAATGTTTGGTGCGGTGGCAGCAAATGCATTATTAATGACCATCACTTTCCATTTTTTTCACATGACACGCTTAAATTTTGGAAATGGAATTGGCTATACTTCCTTACCGATTTATTGGGTAGCTTTCGAGTATTTCCATTTAGATTGGGATCTAAGTTGGACCTGGTTGAACTTTGGAAATGGATTTGCTGCATGGGTAAATATGGTGCAATGGTATGAATACACTGGAGTACTTGGCGGCACCTTTTGGATCATTCTGATCAATATTTTTATTTATCATTTAATCAAAGCTGAGAAGAAGTCTAGGCCAAAAATTGCATTGACACTGTTTTTTCTAATTAGTATTCCAATTGGAATTTCTTATTTTATTCTAGACAACTATCAAGAAAAATCAGACCCCATTGAAGTGGTATTAGTTCAACCGAATATTGATCCCTATCACGAGAAATTTAGTGGGAATAGCGATCAACAACTTACTAAAATTCTTCAACTAGCCATTGGTCAACTGAGTAATAAAACTCAACTTTTAGTTTTACCAGAAACAGCATTACCGGATGGAATTTGGAATTCAGATTTAGAAATTCATCCGCAAATTGAAAGACTGAATGAGTTTGTTAAAAATTATCCGAATCTTAAAATACTTACTGGACTTTCCTACTATCGATATTTTGCTCCTGATGAAAAAATAACTACCACTGCTCGAAAATTTCTAGATGGACCAGGTTATTATGATGCATACAATGCTGCTATACAAATTAGCAACAGCAGTAAAATGCCAATACACTTCAAATCTAAATTAGTACCTGGCGTTGAGAAAATGCCATTCCCCAGTATCTTTGGTTACTTAGATGATTTTGCAATTGATTTAGGTGGGACTACAGGAAGTTTAGGTTATCAGGAATCACCAAGTGTTTTTAAGAGCGAAAAAATTACTGCTGCTCCCGTTATATGCTACGAATCGGTTTATGGTGATTATGTAGGTAAATATGTTCGTAAAGGCGCTAACGTTATATGCATCATGACAAACGATGGATGGTGGGATGATACACCTGGTTATCGACAACATTGTCAGTACGCCCGTTTAAGAGCTGTAGAACACAGAAGAAGCATTGCACGATCTGCGAATACTGGAATTTCTTGCTTTATTAACCAAAAAGGGGAGATTACTCAACCTACTGAATGGTGGGTGCCTGCGTGTATTAAGCAAGAAATTAACTTAAACAATGAACTCACTTTTTACTCTCAACAAGGAGATCTAATGGGTCGATGCTCGTTTATTGGTGCTGCATTCTTCTTGGTAATCACATTTTTAGGTCAGATATTCAAGCGCAAAAAAATAAATACATAACTGCACCTTTTTTACGACTAATTTTGTATTCTTAAATTTATATAAAATGTCAGTGTACGATGCTATTGTGATTGGATCAGGACCAGGAGGATATGTTGCCGCTATCCGACTTGCCCAACTCGGTAAAAAAACAGCCTTAGTTGAAAAATACAGTGCTTTAGGTGGAACTTGTTTAAATGTGGGATGCATTCCATCCAAAGCTTTACTAGATTCTTCTGAACATTTTCATCAAGCCAAACATCAGTTCATTGCTCATGGAATTGAAATAAAAGAACTGAAATTTGATTTCAAGAAAATGGTACAACGAAAAGCAGATGTAGTTTCGCAAACTGTAGATGGTATTCGTTTCTTAATGAAGAAAAATAAAATTACAGTTTACCAAGGTCATGGCAGTTTTAATGATAATAAAAATATTCTTATCACGAAAGAAGATGGCACAACAGAAATAATTTCCGGTGAAAAAATAATTATAGCTACAGGTTCAAAACCATCTTCATTGAAAGGGGTTACCGTTGACAAAAAACGAATCATTACTTCAACGGAAGCTTTAAAATTAGAAGAAGTTCCACAGCATTTATTGATTGTTGGAGGAGGCGTCATTGGACTCGAGTTGGGCTCTGTTTATGCCCGCTTAGGAGCGAAAGTAAGTGTGATTGAATATGCAGAAGGAATCATTCCCTCCATGGATCGTTCGCTTGGAAAAGAATTGCAAAAAATTTTACAAAAACAAGGATTTGACTTTTATTTAAATCATGGTGTTAATTCAGTTACATCCAAAAACAATCAAGTTACTTTAAAAGCTACCTCCAATAAAGAAAGTAAGGAGATTGAACTTAGTGGCGACTATTGTTTAATTTCCACTGGACGATCTCCATACACAGCTAATCTAGGTTTAGAAAATATTGGAATTACAGTAGATGAGAGAGGAAGAATTCCAGTGAATGAATATTTAGAAACGAACACCCCTGGCATTTATGCTATTGGCGATGTTGTGAAAGGTGCCATGCTCGCCCATAAAGCAGAGGAAGAAGGAGTTTTTGTTGCTGAGCATATTGCAGGGCAAAAACCACATATTAATTATTTGTTAATTCCAGGGGTAGTATATACATGGCCAGAGGTAGCATCCGTTGGATATACAGAAGAAGAACTAAAAAGTAAATTGGTAAAATATAAATCCGGAAGTTTTCCATTTAAAGCCAGCGGACGAGCACGTGCCAGTATGGATTTGGATGGATTTATTAAAGTACTAAGTGATTCAGATACGGATGAAATTTTAGGAGTGCATATGATTGGCCCAAGGGCGGCTGATCTGATTGCCGAAGCCGTTGTTGCGATGGAATTTAAAGCTTCAGCAGAAGATATCGCTCGTATCAGTCATGCTCATCCTACCTATTCGGAATCTTTCAAAGAAGCTTGTTTAGCCGCTACAGACAATAGGGCATTGCATCTATAGAAAAATTCTTAGCGTATCTATAATCACTTCATACTCGGAATATAGTCCTTTTAAACTTATGCTTTTGAATTAAGAACAACTGATTCACAACAATTTAGGTCTTATCCAAAGAACTTACTTTAGTATTCCCTTTTCTAGCCCTATTTTAGTGGAGTTAAATAAAAACTACACTTAAATGAAAAAAATATTAATGATAATTACTGGTCTAATTATCACGTTTAATGCGAATTCACAAACATGGTCTTGGTCAGCTGCCTTAGGCGGAAGATCTAATACAGATGGATCTATAGGTATGGACCGTGATGCAACGGGTAACATTTATGTTTGTGGAGATTTTGAAGGGACTCGAAATTTTGGAGGAACTTCATTAACTGCGGTTGCTTTCTCCGATTTCTATTTTTCAAAATTCAATTCAACAGGAACTCATCAATGGACTATTCAATTGAGTGGAACGGGAACTACCACCATTATTGCAAACGGTATTGCAGTGGACCCATCAGGAAATATTTTAGTTACTGGATATTTTAGTTATAATGTAACTATTGGTGGAACTACTTACATAAATCCAGGTGGCAACGGAGATAGTTTTATTGCGAAATACAGTCCAACAGGAACATTAATTTGGTCAAAAGTTCTTTCAGGAAATGGCAATGAATTTATTACAAGTGTAAAAACTTTAGGCAATGACATTTATATTAGTGGTAGCTATTCGCAAGCGCTAACTTTTGGAACCATTAGTTTAGCTGCTCCTGCTGGAGGTTATGACGATGCATTTGTCATGAAATTAGATGCACAAGGCAATGGTGTTTGGGGAGTAAAAGGCGGCGGAAATAACGATGATCGTGCACTGTGCTTAAGTGTAAGTGCCAATGCTATTTATTGGGCTGGGTTTTGCAATACGGTGTCTTCGTTTGGTGGTGTTAACTTAAATCCGGTTGGAACATTAGCGGATATGTTCATTTGCAAACTAGATGTAAACGGTACTCAGTCATGGGTAAAACGATATGGTGGAAATTTTGGCCAACAAATCAATGGTATGAGCCAAGACCCATGGGGAAATCCCATCTGCACGGGTAATTTTTATGGAACTTGTGGTTTTGGAGCTGGGTTCTCTATCACTGAAAATTACGCCATGTTTCCAGCAGGGAATGGAGATGGCTTTGTCACTAAACTAAACGGTTCAGACGGAACATGTTCATGGGTACGTCAAATTAAATGTATAAACGGTGATAATAATGAAGTAAGCAATGGAGCGGTTACAGATCCGGGTGGAAGCACATATGTTACAGGACATTTTAACGCCACTACAGTCTTTGCTTCAACTTCAACTCAAACTGGACCATCACTCGTTTCAACAAACGGAAAAGATGCATTCATTGCTAAATACTCTCAAACGGGAACATTGTTGTGGGTTCAAAAAATTGGAGGAAGCAGTAATGATCAAGGGAAAGCTGTTGTTTTTGATGCAAATGGTATTTGTACAGTTGCAGGTAATTTCGGAGGCACGTTAACGTTAGGCGCTACGGCTCCTATTACTGCAAGTCCAGGAGCAGCAAGTGTATTCATTGCAAAGTATGATGGTTTAAGTGCAGGAGTTGATGAGCCAGTAAACACATTGAAATTTGAAGCGCATCCAAATCCCGCTGATCATTTTATTACTGTTACATCTGAACTTACCGAACCTATAGAGCTAATCGAAATCTATACAATAACTGGAGTTCGCGTACTTGAAACGAAACTCAATGTTCATTCGAACAAATATGAAATTGACATTTCAGAATTGAGTTCAGGTATGTATTTTTTACAAATCACTGCTGGCGAAAATAGCGGCGTAAAAAAGATTCAAATTAAATAAACTTTTATTATTAATAAGAAAGAGTCGCATAAACTGCGACTCTTTTTTATATCCATATTTTTATAGTTCAATTGATTCATTCCATTTTTTAATGGATGTTTTTTTCATCAAATCAATCAATCTATTTCGACAAATTAAATATTCATCGTGCATTGGGCAAGGATTTTTTGCGTTGCATTTTAGTCTCCCCATTAAACAAGAATTCACAATTTGATCACCATCTACTGCATTTAGCAACTCATAAATAGTAATATCGCTTCTTTGTTTATCCAACCAGAAGCCTCCACCTGGTCCTTTCACTGAATTCAAGAATCCTTTTCGAACCAACTCTTGCATAATTTTTCCCAAATAGTGTGGTGAAAGCTGAATGGATGTTGCTAACTCATCTAAGCTTACTTTTTGATCCTCCTTACTTTCTTGTGCAATGTAGGTCATAGCCCTTAGTGCATATGCAAATGTTCTAGAAAACATAACTCACAAAGTAATAACATCCTTAAGCGGCGATAGATGATATTCATCATACTTAAAGCTGAGCCTGACTAGTTTTTAAACAACCATTAGATTTTAAGACTTAAGTCATAAAAAGCAATGACATTCATCCTTTTCAAGCTAATTGGCTAGAAGTAGGTTTGCATTGTAATAAAAGACATTCAACTCTTTTAATAAATAAACGAAAAAACAACCATTATGAAATTGAAAATTTTAATGACAAGCATTCTGAGCCTTTCTCTCTTTGCTTGCACCTCGAAGCAAGATGCTGAGGATGCCGCGAAAAACTCTCCTTCACCAGTGGAAGCAGCGGCGGAACAGAAAGAAGTGCATGGAGTAGAAATAAAAGACATAGCACTTACCAATCCACTCAATCAGGAATGGGTAACAAATGGTGAAAAAATTTACGACAGCAAATGTTTGTCATGTCACAAGCTAACGGATGAAAAAGTAGTAGGCCCAGGCTGGAAAGGAGTTACTCAACGAAGAAAACCAATATGGATCATGAACATGATTTTAAATGTGGAGATAATGCTAGATGAAGATCCAGAAGCACAGCTTATGCTTGAGCAGTGCTTAATTCGTATGCCCAATCAAAACCTTACTCACGATGAGGCTCGACAAGTAGTTGAATTCATGCGTCACAACGATGGAGAAAAATAAAAATACTTAATCTAATTACAACTATAAATATGAAAATCTATCACATAATTTCAGCCTCTGCAATTCCGCTGTTGCTGTTCGCATTAACAGGTTGCACGCCAAAAAATCCTACCCAAGCCATTACTGGGGATGCAGCAGAGAAAGTATATGTTGCTCCCGGAAAACACGATGCTTACTACAGTTTTGTTTCCGGTGGATTTAGTGGACAAGTATCGGTTTATGGACTTCCCTCTGGAAGGTTATTCCGTGTAATTCCGGTATTTTCTCAAGACCCTCAAACGGGTTGGGGATATTCTGAAGAAACGAAACCAATGTTGAACACATCACATGGTTTTACACCTTGGGATGACAGTCACCATATAGCATTATCAACCACCAAAGGTGAACACGATGGTAAATGGGTTTTTATCAATGGTAACAACACCCCGAGAATTGCGAGAATTAGTTTGAAAACATTTCGCACTGAAGAAGTCATTGAAATTCCAAATGCATCGGGAAACCACTCATCCCCATTCCTAACTGAAAACTCAGAATATGCTATTGCAGGTACACGTTTTTCATTCCCGCTCGATTATGCTGGAGAAACAGTTGACGTTCCGATTAATTCTTATAAGAAGAATTTTAAAGGCACTGTTTCTTTTGTAAGCATTAACAAAGAAAGTGGAAACATGGCTGTTGCATTCCAACTGTTATTACCTGGAATCAACTTCGACTTATCAAGAGGTGGGCGTGGCCCTTCGAAGGATTGGTTCTTCTTTAGTTGCTACAACACTGAATTAGCGAATACTTTGTTAGAGGTAAATGCATCTCAAAAGGACAAAGATTTCATTATGGCTGTAAACTGGAAAAAAGCGGAACAATATATTGCTGCTGGAAAAGGAAAGAAGTTAAACGTAAATTATGCACATAATGTTTATAGCGATGAAACCCACACCTCCACTTCTACTATGTTAAAAGAAGTGCTTGCGCTTGATCCTATTGAGTTAAAAGATATTGTTTATTTTATGCCATGTCCAAAATCACCACACGGTTGTGATGTTGACCCAAGTGGTAAGTATATTGTAGGCTCCGGCAAATTGGCAGCACTTATTCCTGTATTCTCTTTTGAGAAAATGATCGCCGCCATTGCTGCGAAAAATTTCGAAGGAGAGTTTGAAGGCATTCCTGTTTTAAAATATGAATCGGTATTGCATGGTGAAGTGAAGAAGCCCGGCTTAGGCCCTCTACATACAGAATTTGATGGAAAAGGATTTGCTTACACTTCTATGTTTGTTTCCTCTGAAATAGTAAAATGGAATATTGAAAATTTAACAGTAGTAGATCGTGTTCCAACATACTATTCTATTGGCCATCTCAGCATTCCAGGAGGCCCTACTGCAAAGCCACATGGTCAATATGTTATTGCATACAATAAAATAACAAAAGATCGCTACTTACCTACTGGTCCAGAATTAACACAATCGGCGCAGATATATGATATCTCTGGGGAGAAAATGAAGTTAATACTTGACTTTCCAACCATTGGTGAACCTCATTATGCAGAAGCTATTCCAGCCAATATGGTAAAGCCCAATAGTGTCAAATTCTTCAAAATTGAAAACAATAAGCATCCTTACGTTACTAAAAGTGAAAAAGATGCAAAGGTGGTTCGTCAAGGAAATAAAGTACATGTGTACATGACTTGCATTCGATCACATTTTGTTCCTGACAATATTGAAGGAATTAAAATTGGCGATGAAGTATTCTTTCATATTACAAATCTTGAACAAGATTGGGATGTGCCACATGGCTTTGCCATTAAGGGTGCAAACAATGCAGAATTGTTGATCATGCCCGGCGAAACTGCTACTTTAAAATGGAGCCCAGATCGCGTTGGAGTGAGCCCGATGTATTGTACCGATTTCTGCTCTGCTTTACATCAGGAAATGTCAGGCTATGTGCGAGTATCGCCTACTGGATCATCAACACCTTTGAAATGGGGCACAGGTGAAACCCCAGAAGCTGGTTTAGCGGCTGAAGTAAAATAACAAATTCTTCTTGGGGGCTCTTTGGAAAACTAAAGAGTCCCCATTAGAAGAGAATTTAAAAATCATGAAACCTATATCGAGAATTCTAATTGCACTTTCTTCCTTGTCAATGTTAGCCACCTTTTATCTTCCACTTTGGCAGATACAACTATGGGCACCTCAATATCCAGAGGGATTAAACATGAAAATTTGGCACAATCACTTGAGTGGAGCTTTCGACATCATCAATGGATTGAATCATTACATTGGTATGCGATTGATTAAGGAAGAGATGTTTCCTGAATTAAAGTATATCGGTATCCTAATAGGAATTTATATTGCAATTGGTTTGATAGCGGCTATTTCAAATAAGTTATCGATACTTAAACTTTACACTATCACAGGGATTACATATGGGATTGCAGCACTTTACGATTTTTACCGTTGGGGATATGATTACGGACACAATTTAGATCCACATGCTGCCATTCAAGTACCAGGCATGAGTTACCAACCACCTGTTGTAGGTTATAAAAATTTACTCAACTTCACCGCTTACTCTGGGCCCGATCATGGAGGATGGATTATTGTTGTCGCAAGTATAATTGCAGTAAGTGTTTTGTTTTACACGATTTGGTCAAACAAGAAATCCACAAAAAACAATCCGAATCCAATCAAATTGGGGATGCACATTGCCACCGCATTTTTACTACTTTTTTTAGGAGCTTGTAATTCCTCTGAGCCGTCTCCTATTCGAATAGGAAAAGATGAATGTACACATTGCAAAATGATACTTACAGATCCAAAATTTGGAGCAGAAATTATTACGAAAACCAACAAACTTTACAAATTCGATGATGTGAACTGCTTAAACAATTACATTAAGAACAACAGAAAAATTCAATCACAAATCAACTTTATCTACTTTGTTGATTATGCCAAGGAAGGAGGATTTGTTCAATCGGATAAAGGATTCTTCCTTCAATCAGAAGAAATAAGAAGTCCCATGGGCAGCGCTATAGCCGTTTTCAGTAACACAGAACAACTTAAAGGGTTTGCGGCTCAACTCAAACAAAGCAAACCTCTCACCTGGAATGAAGTAAGTACTATTTATTAACTCAATGAAAAAAAAGTATTACCTACTCATTTTTATTCTGCTTGTTACATTCAAGTTGAATGCGTCTGTAATTAAATGCGGGAACAACACCAACTTTTTGTCTATACAAAAGACTATTAACTCGTCACAACCTTTTGATACAATAGAAATTCAAAGCGGGCACTATAAACAAGGAAATATTCTCATCAGCCAACCCATTTCACTAATTGCAAAAGGCGAAGTTATCCTTGATGGAGATTACAAATGTGAAATCATTACGGTTAAAAGTAACCATGTATTAATTCGCGGGTTCATTATAAAAAACAGCTCCAACTTAAGTAGTATTGACATAGCAGGGATTAAAGTTTTGGCTAGTCAATATGTCACTATTGAAAACAGTAAAATTGAAAAATGCTCATTCGGAATTTACTTATCCAACACGAAGCATTGTAAGGTTCAAAATAATTATGTTTCCGGAAATGTATTATCAGAAACTAATATTGGAAATGGAATACATTGTTGGAAAGCAGATAGTAATTCCATTTTAGAAAATGAAATAACGAATCAGCGTGATGGAATTTACTTTGAATTTGTGACCAATACCGCCATCAACAAGAATTTTTCTCATCATAATTTACGCTATGGCCTCCACTTCATGTTTTCCCATTCTAATATTTACACTCAAAACAAATTCTCAAACAATGGTGCGGGTGTTGCTGTCATGTATTCTCATCATGTCACCATGAAAAATAATCTATTCGATTATAATTGGGGAGCTAGTGCCTATGGCTTATTATTAAAGGAAATTAACGACAGTGAAATTTCAGGAAACACATTCACTTATAATTCCGCAGCAATTTACATGGAAGGAAGTAACCGCGTAAATATGACTAGGAATATATTCAGTAATAATGGATGGGCTTTACGAATTCAATCCAGCTGTGTTGACAACATCATTGAACAAAATAATTTTATTGGAAATACATTTGATGTATCCACGAATGGAGAAACGCAGCTCAGTAATTTCAACTCAAACTATTGGGATAAGTACGAAGGATACGACTTAAATCGAGATGGTCAGGGCGATATTCCTTATCGACCCGTTAGTCTTTTCTCGGTAATCGTTGAGCAACTTCCACCCTCTTTACTCTTGATCAGAAGTTTTATGGTTTATCTATTAGACAAAGCTGAGAAAATAATTCCATCTCTAACTCCCGAATATCTAATTGATAATAAACCAATCATTAAAATGATTGAATTAGACAACCAACCTATTGCTATTAATAGTATCAACAATAAATAATCTAACCACTATTAACTAACAACAAAATGAAAAAAAACATTGCTTCAATTTTCGTCATGGGTATTGCTATAGCATCCTTGACGTTCATCATCAGTTGCGGCTCAAAAACTGAAGAAGGCACAGCAGGTGCAACTACAGAAGAAACTACAGATCTTGGCGGACAGTCCGCTGTACAGGATAGCGACTCTCAACAAGACATCGTCAAAGTAGCTTCAGGAAGTAAAGATCATACCACTTTAGTTGCCGCCATAAAAGCAGCAGAATATGTGGATGTATTGAGTAATGCTGGTCCATTCACCGTTTTTGCTCCAACAAACGATGCTTTTAACAAACTTCCTGAAGGAACAGTTGAAACGTTAGTTAAACCTGAAAACAAAGATAAGCTCCGCGATATTTTAGAATATCATGTAGCCGTAGCTGTATATAAAACAGATATGCTTAAGGATGGACAAATAATTAACATGGCCAACTTAGGAAACGTAAAAATTTCTATTAAAGATGGTGAAATTTACATAAATGAAACTGCAAAAATCATTGGAACCGTTCCTGCTTCAAATGGAATCATTCATGTTATTGACAACGTATTACTAGAAAAGAAATAAGCTTGATTTCATTTAACAACCTTAATAAGTCATTTGGAAAAACAAAAGTTCTTGACCAATTAAATCTAGAACTTTCCAAGGGGCAGTCGATTGCTTTGATTGGTCCGAATGGATCCGGCAAAACAACTTTAATTAAATCCCTTTTGGGTTTAGTGATTCCTTCCAATGGAGAAATTCAAATAGACGGGATTAGCACCAAAGGAACTTGGTTGCATCGCAGTAAAATTGGGTACATGCCTCAAATTGGTCGGTATCCGGATAACATTACTGTGATGCAACTTTTCGAAATGATTAAAGAAATTAGAAAAGGTACTTTCGTAAAGCTAGATGAAGAATTACTTCACTCCTTTGACATTTTCAAATTTGAAAATAAAACCATGCGTTCATTGAGTGGCGGGATGCGACAAAAAGTGAGTGCGTGCTTAGCATTTATGTTTGATCCTGAAATATTAATTTTAGACGAACCCACTGCAGGATTGGATCCTATCTCATCCGAAATATTAAAAGAAAAATTAAAAAAGGAGTTGAACAAAGGAAAACTTGTTCTCATCACATCCCATATTTTAAGTGACCTTGAAGAGCTTACCGATAAAATTATTTATCTCAATGAAGGTAAAATAGTTTTTTTCAAGAAAGTGGAAGATTTAAAATCTGAAACAGGGTCGAATAATTTATCAAAAGCGATTGCACGAATTATGGAAGTGCAAAATACGATGACTTAGAATGTAAGTATGATGAGAATCACCAAAATTGATAGTAGGTATG
>JANOAX010000262.1:0-3802 GCA_031411335.1 Bacteroidota bacterium | reverse complement strand
AATTCGTTTTTCTCTTTTTTCAAGGTCTCGTTTTCTACTAAAATTGCATCAATACGCTCCAAGTAATCATCGCGCATTTTTTTCAACTCATCCATTTCAGCTAACAATTGCTTGTTCAATTTTGACGAGTTCTTCTCATTTTTCATCAGTTTTGCAATTTTCGACTTTTGTTCATCCACTTTTGAATTTGCTTCCAGTAATAAACTGTCGAGACGAGAATTAATTCCTTTGTACTGATTTAACTCCGTATAAGTATCATTTAATTCTTTCTCAATGTCGAGATTCGCTGTGATAAGTCCTTCTTTTTCGATACGATGACTTTCTGCCATATCCGTTTTACTGGAATACAACCAAGCGTTGAGTCCGAGAGAAGCAATTAATACTATTATTAAAAGCTTATTAGCATTGTTTCCTTTTGATGGTTGTTCGTTCATGATGTTGTGTTTTATAGGTTAAATGTATTCTTGATTTAAATAGTAAAATATAGTTAATTTGAATTTTAAGAACAATTAAATCATTTGATCAAAATGGAAATCTTGCCAAAGGCGTTACTTCTTGACCACAAAAATCATTATTTAGATATTTATAATATCCATAAACTGCAATCATACCCGCATTGTCAGTGCAATATTCAAACGAAGGTATGTGAATTTTCCAATTATTTTGCACTCCTAACGCTAATAATGTTTCTCGAAGTGAGGAATTAGCAGATACTCCACCGGCTAAGGCGATTTCTGTTATTCCAGTTTGTTGGATGGCAGCTTGTAATTTTTCCATGAGAATGCTTACAATCGTAAATTGAACACTTGCGCAAACATCCGCCATTTTATCTCCTGGAAAGTTGAGATCTTTTTGTTTTTCTTTTTGTAAAAAATACAGAACGGCGGTTTTCAATCCACTGAAGCTAAAATTGAGCTCAGGGGCATGGGGATGTGGGAATTTATAAGTTTTTGGATTTCCATTTCTAGCCATCTTATCGAGCATCGGTCCGCCGGGATATTCAAGACCCAACATTTTAGCCACCTTGTCAAATGCCTCTCCAGCGGCATCATCAATGGTTTGTCCTAGTATTCTCATCTCTAAAAATCCATCAACCTGAACCAATTGTGTATGCCCACCCGAAACCGTTAAACAGAGAAAAGGAAAATTGGGTTTTCGCAATTCCTCCCCTTCTGAATGAGCAAAATTGGCAATGATATGAGCCTGCATATGGTTCACTTCAATGAGCGGAATATGAAGAGATAAGGCCATGGCTTTGGCAAAGGATGTTCCCACCAGCAAGGAGCCAATCAACCCCGGACCACGGGTAAAAGCGATGGCATTGAGAGTGGATTTTGATATTTTTGCTTCTTGAATGGCCGCTTCAACCACAGGTATAATTTGTTGCTGATGCGCTCTCGAAGCTAGCTCAGGAACTACCCCGCCGTATTGAGCATGTACGATTTGCGTATGAACTACGTTGGATAAAATAACCCCATCTTTAGAAATGGATGCAGCCGTTTCATCACAAGAGGATTCAATCCCCAGTATATACACATTGCTATTGTTCATAATACATTCACAAAGATAAACTATCATTACCAATATGTTATAGTTTGGTACATTCGATAAAATACACCCAAAAATCAAGGAATTATCCGTCGCTTTAGAAACATACTGATTGTCGTACTTAGTCTTATCCTATTATTTTCTATAGGATTAAGGCTAATATTAAAAGTACCCAATGTTCAAACATGGTTGGTACAAAAGGCGGCTTCCTACTTAAGTTCTGAATTAAATGTAAGGGTGGAAGTGTCGAAAGTCGACATCCAACTTTTTAGAAAAGTCATATTAAAGGATGTTTTTATTCAGGATCAGCAACTGGATACATTGGTTTTTATTCCTTCTTTAGATGTGAGTATCGGTCGATTTAATTTTAAGGGAAAGCAATTTATTTTGTCTGAATTGAAATTGAAAGGGGCAAGAATTGGAATTAAACATTACAAAGAGCCTCGTGAGTACAATATGCAATTTTTAATTGATTATTTTTCTGCTGCTGAAAAGGATACCACACAATCAGATCCTTGGAAGGTGAAAGCTAAAAAAATTATTCTTAACGATTGCTATTTGACATATCAAGATTTAAAGTACATCGATGTTGATCATGGTATTGATTGGGAAGACATCAGCCTTATAAAATTAAATCTTGAAATTGAAGATTTAATTCCAGATGGCGACACACTTCATTTTGATTTGAGAAATATTTCTTTTATTGAGAAGAGTGGATTCAAAGTAAATCAGTTCTCAACACATGGTCGTATTCAACCCGGACAAATGGCATTTTCAAATCTAAAAGCTAAAACCGATAAAAGTGAATTGAATGCGAATGTTACTTTTGATTTTAATTCCTTGGACGATTTTGAAAATTTTATTTCGGATGTTAAATGGAAAGGTGATTTTCAAAAGTCTAGAGTTGACTTTTATGATCTTTCTTTTTTTGCTAAGGAATTAACTAATATCAATCGCCATGTCGATATTCAAGGGGATTTTGCTGGGACCGTAGATCGTTTTAAAGGCAAAAATGTAGTGATGAGTTATGGAGAGGATACGTACTTAAAAGGGAAGGTGAGCATGACGGGTTTGCCCGATTTTTTTGAAACGTATATTGAAGTGAACGTAGAGGAACTCAGTTTTAGCAAGAAGGATATAGAAACAATACCCTTATTTCCCTTCGATAGTCTGAAAGTGGTAAGTATCCCCGATCAAATTTCGAAATTGGGAGTCGTAAAATTTAAAGGAAATTTCAATGGATTTTATAATGATTTTGTTGCGTACGGAAATATCAATACGGATCTTGGATTTATTAGCTCCGATTTGAATCTCAAATTAGGAAATGTTGATAAGCAAACCACTTATAAAGGGAATTTGCGATTAAATAATTTTGATGTCGGAACCTTTGCGGGTGTTTCAGATCTCTTAGGAAGAGTAACACTTAAAACCAAGGTAGAAGGTAGAGGCTTTGACTTGAAGAATATTAATGCCAATATAGAAGGAGACATTGCGAGTTTGGAATTTTATAAATACAACTATTCTAATATGAATTTGAATGGTCATTTTGAAAACAAGTTGTTTACAGGAGAATTATTAGTAGAAGATCCACATTTAAATCTTGACTTCGAAGGTTCTATTGATTTTACAAAAGATCTTCCTGCATTTAATTTTAATTCTTCCATTCGAAAGATTGATTTGACTGCTTTAAATTTGCTGAAAAGAAAAACAGATGCAAGTTTAAAGACAGAGTTAAACATCAGTTTTGTAGGAAGTAACATTGATAATGCGCAAGGAACTATTGAAGCGCGTGACTTGGTTTATACGGAAGGTGATAAATCGATATCTGCCGATCAAGTTTTTTTTGAATCGAAATTGGGAGAGTGGCGAGAGTTCTCTTTAATTTCTGATTTTGCTGATGCAACCATTTCAGGAGATTATAGTTTTTCGCTTTTGCCTCAAACGATTCGACATTTTGTATCTACCTATCTGCCGGCTTTGTTGGAGGAAAATAGTGTTCGACCCGTTGCGCAAGTAATCAATTTTAAAGGAGTGTTGAAAAAAACCGATGAGATTACACAAATTTTCATCCCAGAATTAACTGTTGCCCCTCGAACCACTTTTGAAGGGTTAATTAATACAACATTAAATCAGGTTTCTTTAAAAGTGAAGTCCGAGTCGTTTGATTTTGTACCGCTGAAGTTCGATGATGTTACAGTAGAAGGAAAAACGAATGGATTGAATTTTGAATTTGAAAGTTCATTCGGTGAAATTT
>JANOAX010000261.1:0-3638 GCA_031411335.1 Bacteroidota bacterium | reverse complement strand
GGTTAGTTGTGTCCAATTTACTCCGCCATCTGTTGATTTCCAGACGGCATGACCCACCCAGTATACGATATTTGCATTGACACGATCTACACCCAATCCAAAATTATAATCACCTTGACCTACATCACCAGCTGCATTGGTGTAATAAGTGAGGTAGGGTGAAGGTGTTGTTTTTACAGCAGTAAAACTAGTCCCTCCATCTATGGATTTATATAATATACCACCGTTACTCACCATTCCGAAATAAACAATATTAGTATCAGCAGGTGTAACAGCAACACGACAACCATTTCCATTGGTTACGCCCGATGGCATAACAATTCCAGTATTGATTTGTGTCCAATTATCGCCATAATCTGTAGAGCGAAAAAATGCGGAATCGGTGGTCGCTGCATAAAGCACTCTCGAGCCAGGTCGCTTTTCTTTTAAATCATCAAATGAGCGGGAAGCAGTTTTTAAAGTCCACGTGGATCCACCATTTGTAGTTTTATAAATTCCAACATTCGTAGCAGCAACAATTACTTGGTTGTTGGTGGGATCCATCAGCATTTCTAATACTAATTTTGAAGTGAGCGATGTAGGCGTAAAAGTAGCTCCTCCGTTGGTTGATTTATAAACGCCACTTCCGCTATAATAATAATTATGATCTCCTGTTCCTAAATACAAAATTTGATCATTGGTGTGATCAATGCAAACAGACGCTAAGCGCATTCCGGGCATAAGGTCGCATCCTGGTGCGATGGTCCAGGTATTACCTGCATTATTGCTGATGAATAATCCGCCACGGGCACTGATGGCGTAAAATTTTTGAGAATTGGTAGGATGGAATTTTAGCTGACTAATTCGACTAATTCCATGAATTTGTCCGCTCACATTGGTAGGAAAAAGATCAGGAGCCACAGGCGACCAATTTGCAGTTTGACTAAAGGAAGGAGAAGCTACAATGAAAAATAGGTTTATGATTATTAATTTAATTTTATTCATTTCTTCGTAGAGGTGTATTGTTAGGATTCGTTGCGAAAATTATTTGTCATTCACGGGTTGCTGCTTCTGAAATATTTCTAGTCGCTCTTGTTCACTTAGGATTCTTCCATCCGATTGTACAAATGGAAACACAGTGCGCTTCCAATCTTTAAATCGTTTAAATTGATACTTTATATTTTCATATTCGTTGCGTTGAACTTGTGTCCAAGACGCGCGCGCGTTTCTTAAACTATCCGCCTCAGCAGAAGTAATCTTTCCTTCCGTAATCAATTCGTCTTCCTCTTCTGGTTCAATTTTCCCGTCCCAATACGCATCAAAAGCTTTTACAGCTTCATAATAATTTACTTGAGGATCTTGCATCATTGAAATCCAGTTCGGATTCGTTTTGTCGTCGGTGCGAGGGTTTTCTTTTTTCTCTTGAGCTTGAGCTGATTGAAAAAGGAATAGCAATAGCAATATGCTGAATAGTGCGCGAAGTTTCATGGGGATGTATTTTAATCAAAAATATGGCTTTTATCATTAGTGTGCAAGTGCTATTTCTGTTCTTATTCACAGGATATTGTTGCTTTGGCTTTTCATATTGAGAAGTATCAACACAGTGTTACTTACTATACTGTGCCCCAACTATCCACTGACCTACCTAGCCTGCTATTCAACGTATTGGATTTATCTATTTGCCTATAGTCATTGGGATTCCCTACACACTTATCAATAGCTATAAGGATTGCCAATTTCCAAATTTTCCCTATCTTTATTTCCTCAAACACATGTTATGACCAGAATTATTCTATCCTTATTATTACTGATTATTATTGTTGATGCGCAAGCTCAATGTCCCACAGGCAAGAGTGAAGTTATCGTATTTATTCAACCCGATAGTTACCCCAATGAAACCAGTTGGTCACTTAAAAATAATTCAGGAGCTATTTTAATGTCTGGCGCTTTCACAGGAGATACCATGTGTGTAGATTCTGGCTCTTGTTTGATTTTTGAGATTGAGGATACTTATGGAGACGGAATTTGTTGTGGTTTTGGAAATGGTTTTTATACCGTAAGCGTGAATGGCGTTATACAAGCTGCTGGAGGTCAATTTACGTTTAGTGAAGTGAGTTATGTGAATTGCCCCGCTGGAAGTAATTGCGGTTCTGCGTTTGCAGTTTATCAAGATTCTGTTAATTCTTCTATTAGTTCATCGACTTGGTATGAATTTACTCCTGATACTACAGGTACATTTAATGTGAGCACCTGTTTTCCTGCTAATACTTGCGATACACGCGTTTGGATTTATGATCATTGCACCAATTTGGTGTGGAATAATGCCAATGCAGGAACGTTATATTACAATGATTCGGCTTGTGGATTACAAGCATTCATTGCAGCTGGGCTTCAAGCAGGGCAAATATATTATATTCGAATTGGAGGTGATACATCTTGTATAAATGATACCATCACTTGGCAAATTACTTACGGTGGTCCCATTGTAGGTTGTACAGATCCTGCTGCTTGTAATTATAATCCTTTGGCAACAGTCAATAATAATATTTGTATTTATCCCGGTGACCCCAATTGTAATTCAGGTCCCGATTTGGTAGTAGACGGAAGCGTATTTCAATCTTCACTAAGTGTAGGTGTAGTAAATGGAAATGACGTTTGTTTAATTGGTGAAGGTTGTTTGTCGGGTTATGGCGCGCGCAGTGTGATTAATTTTACTACACGTATTGCAAATATTGGAGATGCCGATTATTATATTGGTCAACCACAACCGGGAAATCAATTTGTATTTGATCAATGTCATGGTCATTGGCATTATGCCGGTTATGCCGAGTATGATATTTATGATAGTCTTGGTGTACCCATGCAAGCTGGATTTAAAAATGGATTTTGTGTTCTCGATTTGCAATGCTTTGGTGGTGTTGCAAAATATGGATGTGGAAATATGGGAATCTCTGCGGGTTGTGCTGATATTTATGGCGCCGGCTTAGCTTGTCAATGGCTCGATATTACAAATATTCCTGCTGGGCGTTATACCTTGGTCATTCGGGTGAACTGGGATCAAGATCCAGATGCGTTAGGTAGACAAGAACAACGTTTCGATAATAATGTAGCCGCAGTTTGTATCAACATCACTCGAGATACACTTAATGTTCCTTCCTTCACTGTTCTTCCCAATTGTCAACCTTTGATTGATTGTGCAGGTGACACCTTTGGTTTAGCCGTGTATGATTGCATGGGAAATTGTAACGGGACACGTGTGCGAGGAGATTTAAATTTAGATACACTACAAACCGATACAGATATTAATCTTTACATGACCGATATTACCTCGCAAAATGCGGTTTTTCCTTGTAATGATTTGAATGGAGATAATAGTTTAACCGTAACCGACGTTGCTCTTCTGAGTGGATGTATCCGTTCTCAAAATGGATCTCACAGTCATCAAGGTGGTACACAAAACACACACAGGCATTGCGAATTCCCTTGGAATATTTTAAACATTAATGATACCGTTAAACTTGGAATCGGCGCCATAAATACTACAGCTAAGTATTTGGATTTGCAAATTGCTAATGCGGATTGCCGTTTGTTAGGATTGGATTTCACCATGACAGGCTTGCAAATTGATTCCATCGTTTCTATCTATCCCGGTTTCGAAC
>JANOAX010000260.1:0-1707 GCA_031411335.1 Bacteroidota bacterium | reverse complement strand
AGCACTTCCGACATATTTTCTACATAATGGAACGAAAGGTCTTTTAAATAATCTTTCTTGATGTCTAAAATATCTTTTTCGTTATCGACGCAAAGAATAATTTCTTTAATGCCGGCGCGTTTTGCTGCCAGAATTTTTTCTTTGATTCCACCTACAGGCAATACTTTTCCGCGCAAGGTGATTTCGCCGGTCATTGCTAATTTATTTTTTACTCGGCGTTGTGTAAATAAGGAAGCTAATGAGGTGAGCATAGTAATTCCAGCCGACGGACCATCTTTCGGAATGGCGCCTTCTGGAACGTGCATGTGAATATCCCATTCATCAAAGTAACTTGACTTAATTCCGAATTCTTCGGCGTGTGCTTTTAAATAGGCTAATGCAATCACAGCCGATTCTTTCATCACATCCCCTAAGTTTCCGGTGAGGGTTAACTTTCCAGTTCCTTTGCTGATGGATGATTCGATGAATAATACACTTCCTCCATTTGGACTCCATCCTAAACCTGTAACGACACCTGCAGTTTCATTATTGATTAATTTATCGAGTATAAATCGTGGTGCACCCAAGGCTTTTCGTACATGCGTCTCCGTTACTTTGGAAGGAGCATTTTCATCCATAGCCACCATCTTCGCAATGGAACGAACTACGGATGCAATGCATTTTTCTAAAGTTCGTACTCCACTTTCCCAAGTGTATTGCTCAATAATTAATTTCAACATGGGTTGAGGAATGGCTAATTGTCCTGCTTTTAATCCATGCGCTTCGAGTTGTTTTGTCACTAAATGTTTTTGTGCGATATGGACTTTCTCCTCGATGGTATATCCGCTGATATTGATGATCTCTAATCGATCTAACAAGGCAGGCTGAATCGAATTCATTGAATTCGCAGTAGCGATGAACAGTACTTTGCTTAAGTCGTATTCAATCTCTACATAGTTATCGTAGAACGTTGTGTTTTGTTCTGGATCCAACACTTCCAATAATGCGGAGGAAGGATCGCCGTGAAAATCGTTTGTTAACTTGTCAATCTCATCTAAAATAAAAACGGGATTGTTTGATTTCGCTTTCTTTAAATTTTGAATGATACGTCCGGGCATAGCGCCGATATACGTTTTACGATGTCCGCGAATTTCCGCTTCATCTCTCATTCCACCCAACGACATACGCACATATTTTCTTCCCAATGCTTCAGCAACCGATTTTCCCAAGGATGTTTTTCCAACTCCAGGAGGCCCAACCAAACACATGATGGGCGACTTCATATCCTTCTTCAACTTGATCACCGCTAAATATTCGAGAATACGATTCTTTACTTTTTCCAAACCGTAATGATCGCGATTTAAAATTTTCTCTGCGCGTTTTAAGTCGTAAACATCAGTGGTATGTTCTTCCCATGGAAGTTCGAGCAACAACTCGAGGTAATTCATCGTCACCGAATATTCGGCAGCAGCGGGATTGATACGATTCAATCGATCCATCTCCTTATTAAAAACTTCTTCCACCGACTTATTCCATTTCTTCAATTTCGCACGTTCGCGCATCTCCGAAATTTCTTTGTCGGGGGTATTTCCACCAAGCTCTTCTTGAATTGTTTTTAATTGTTGATTTAAAAAATACTCGCGCTGTTGTTTATCGAGATCTGTTTTTACTTTACTCTGGATTTGATTTTTCAACTCCAGCATTTGCAATTCCTTGGTGAGATGCTCG
>JANOAX010000259.1:0-5534 GCA_031411335.1 Bacteroidota bacterium | reverse complement strand
AAAAAAATAAGCCTCTCAATAAACATTGAGAGGCTTATTTTTTATCTATAAATATTACTTCTATTGTTTCACCATTTTCTTAGTCGCTATAACTTTGCCATCGCAAACCAATGTGTAGTTATACAAACCTTTACTTAACTCAGATGAATAAACTTCCAACTCTCCAGCACCTCTTTCATTAATTATCGCAGTATTGATAATTGATCCCGTTGTAGATGTAAAAATGATTTTTGCATCTCTAACCTCATCTGGGATTTGGAATGTAATTCGTGTACTCTCTGTGAAAGGATTCGGGTCGTTTTGATTTAAAATGATGCCTTGTTGATTGGACAAAACTATTTTTTGTTGATTGAAAGTTTCGCTTTTCGTACTCTGGTTTTCAGGAGTATTACTATCATTCATTAATCTTTGTGAAGAAGAATTTGCAATTAATGAATCTACTTGTGCCTTAAGATCCTTTATAGCTTCAACCAACACTGGAATTAGTCCGTCATAGTTTATAGATTTAACAGAATAGTCGTTTTTAACAATTCCATTCGCATCTGTGGATCCAGGATTTGTAAAAGACTTTACTAATTCTGGGGCTACGGCTTCCACTTCCTGAGCAATAAGTCCCATTTGAGGTGCGTCTGACAAATTGAGGTTGGTAGTTGCATTTAAGGAAGTATCATAATCGTAGCGATATCCGTTTAATCCATTTAATATGGTCCAATAATCAGAAATAGGCAACACATCGGTTTTGATGGAAGCATCTGAAGATGTATACCATTGGTTAGTTGTATAACCATACCCACTGGCATAAATAGCGGCATTGGTACAGGCTCCTAAATTGACGCAATTGGTTGCGGGTGCAGTTCCATAAACACCATAATTATTGGTTCCATTAATAGCATAACCTGTAACTCCGTAATTATTAGTAGAACCTGATTTTGTATTGTATCCACGTAAAGCTATTACTTCAGTTGGATTTCCGCCCGATCCTGTAATATCACTGGATACTCCATATAGTAAAGCACCCGTTGCTGTTGATGTTGAATTAGTAATTAAACGTAAACCCCATACCGCGGGGGTTGCTCCCGTAACTGTATTATACATTCCATAAGTCTCAGAACCTGTCGCTGTTTTTGTATTGTTCAGATTTAACTCTATTCCAGTGGCATAAGTATTTGAGCCATTTTGATCCATATAAATTCCGGTAGAACTATTTCCTGAATTAGCATCGGTATGTATAAGTCCGTATGTATCTCCAGTGGAACTACTTGTTGGTATAGCAGAACTTAACGCAATGAGTTGCGTATTTGCACCACTTACTGCAATTTCAACACCTCTTTTAATACCACCTGTTGTTCCTAATGAATTTTCAATTCTTACTGTTGATTGATTCCCGGCCGTCAAAGTTGGAGCGTGTACTTCCAAAGTAGAAACGGGTGATGTGGTACCAATTCCTACCTGAGCTGGACCTCCATTATAGGAAGGTATTAAAATGAAATCACCTAAACTAGTTGTTTGTAAATCGGTAAATACTTGCGGTATGCCAGAACCGTCTGTCGTTCTTGTGATTCTTACTTGAGGAACATTTGCTGCATCATACACTTCAAATCTCCGCGTTGCATCAAAACCTGCTGCACCTAACAAACCAGTTGGCTGTAATCCCACCCGCATAAATCCAAGATTAGTATTGTTGGTATTTGAATATCTTCCAATTTCAATACTATCTATGTTGAAATAATATTCACCTCTAAAGCCGCCTGTCTTTTGATAGTCGTAAGGTTTGGCATCAAACCAAAAGCCATTTAAACGAGCAATTTGTTCAAACCTCAAATTAATCGTTTGAATCAAACCGCTATGATCAAAGCGAATATGTGTAGTATTGCTTAATCCGCACCATAAATCGAGCGCATGATCTGGATTATAGCTAGTGGATGATGTGTAACCGGGATTCCAAATTCTGAACCCATCGGTAGGTGCTATTTGATTTTCCTGCATTGCGTTTCCATACGTCCATTCACCACGAATTACGTTGCTATTTGTAAGGGTGGCATCAATTCCCCAAAACTGCATTGGAGCACGCTCCTGTTGGTTTAATCTAAGCAGACCACTCCCATCAACATCTATCAAAAAACCATTTGTAGCTGCATTCCCAATAGCGGCGTTAGTCATTTGAAAATTTACTATTGGAATATCATGATTCTCTTGATGCAAATGCAATAAAGTATTTGCTGTAGCAAAATTGCCAATTCCTACATTGCCATCTGTACCTTGTATAAACATACGTAGGTTATTCCACATACCACTTCCTCCGCTTGCTCCGCCATTAGTGTAGAAATTGATGGGTAATTGATCTTCGTTAACTATATCTAAGTTTAAGCCCGTTCCCTGTTGCCAGCCGACGTATTCACCACCAGAGCCTGAATTTCCCATTACAGTTGCTTGAGACATTAATTTATTTGCATGTAAAAGCATCACAATGGTGATGCAATATATAAGGAATTTATTTGTTTTCATTTTTAAAGAAGTTAATGAGTTAAGATAATTTTATGATTACTAGTGCTATATTTTGAATAAATGCGAATGATATATACACCGCTTTGTACAGTCGATAAGTCAATTTGCACAGATTTAGTGTTATTAATTTCTGAATCGCTAATTAATTGTCCATGTATATTAAATATACTATGACGAACTATTGGGATTGGAGAATCAATTGTAAAAAATCCTGTAGATGGATTAGGAAAAATAGTTATTGCATTTAGATTATTTTCCGTTTGGATAATTCCTGTCCAAGTTTCATTGTATAAAGAATCAAGACTTAGGCAAACGTCATCAATATAATAGTATCCATCTGCATAGAATGGATACAGTTCAACTGTATCAGTGTTCGCATCATCAAAAAAATTACTAATACATAAATATTGATAGGCAGAATCCGCTATAAATGATCCACTGATTTTTGTCCAATTCAGCGTGTCAGTAAGAATGCTATCTGTAAATAATTTTGATGTGTTTATTATAGGAGGTGGACAACAAGAATCAAAAGCAACAGTATATAAATTTAATCCAAGTTTATTATTCGCAATTGTGAAATTATATTTTCCGGCATTAACTGCATAAAATGAAACAAAGTACTTTTGACCTATAATCAAATTATTTAAAAGTTCAATACCAATAAATTCTCGGTGATTTGGTCCATTGGGACTGCTTGGATTTTGATAAAAAACTGCACCTGCATAGGCAATTCCGGTATGTGCATATTGATAACCAAACACGGAATTTGGAACACCAAAGGCAGGATTAGAGCAGGCATTAAAGTAATCCGGCGAATTACCAAAATTCAACCAATTGGCACAGGCATCTAATTGATTGGTTCCAAAGGGGCAATAAACGGTATCCTCGAAACTCGGGTTAGGCACAAGATTTATTTGGGCATTTGCATTTTGTAGGGATAAAATACAAAGTAAGAGGAGGAGATATTTTTTCATGGTGATGGATGATTTTGAAATCTATTAAATTGCAAGTTTGGTCAGTGATTTTTTGTAAGTGAAATGAAATTTCATCTTAAATATGTTATATCTCCACAATATGCATGTCCCGAATGTGCTGTTTGAAAACCAAAAGTATTATGAGGTGCATTCATGGTTATACTACATTCATTAAAATAGTCTGCACTATTACCAAATGATGACCAATCTTGAACATCTTGCATATTATCAAAAACGATTGGACAAAATACAGTATCTTCAAAACTCGAATTAAGCACTAAATTTATCTGAGCCTCTGCCTGAGGCAAATTGAAAAAAACTAATATAAAAGCAATGAAAGGTCTCATAAGAGATTAAATTAAATACAAATCAAATGTAAATAAAGATTTAGATTCTCAACTAAATTAAAATGTAACATTTATAAAAAATTGATAATCAAAAAGATAAAAATCTTATTACATGATTATAAGCAGCTTATTTTAGCTTAGAATCAAGTCTATATTTCTAACTTTGCTACCTGGTTACAATTAGCGGAAAGAGCAAAAAAATATGATTACGAAGGAACAAGTGCTAGAGGCTTTAAGCCATGTTGATGATCCGGATTTGAAAAAAGATTTGGTAACCTTAAACATGATTAAAGATGTTGAAGTGGATGGAAAAAAAGTGAGTTTCACGGTGGAGCTCACGACACCTGCTTGTCCAATGAAAGAATTTATCGCAAACGCTTGTCAGAATGCGATTATTCATATGGTGGATGAAGAAGCGGAAGTGAACATCAACATGACAGCAAGCGTTACTACTAAGCGTCCCACCTCACAAGAATTTTTGCCTGGCGTTCGTAACATCATTGCAGTTGCATCTGGAAAAGGGGGTGTGGGAAAATCGACAGTAGCAGCCAATTTAGCGGTGGCTATGGCACAAACTGGAGCCAAAGTAGGATTGATCGATGCTGATATTTTTGGTCCTTCACAACCCATCATGTTCGGTGTAGAAAACGAGCGATTATTCATCAACGAAAGAAACGGCAGACAATACATGATCCCCGTTGAAAAATACGGTGTGAAATTATTATCCATTGGATTTTTAGCCGACCCATCACAAGCCATTGTTTGGAGAGGTCCGATGGCATCAAAAGCTTTACAACAGTTGTTCAATGATGCTGATTGGGGTGAATTAGATTACATGTTTATCGACTTACCTCCGGGCACGAGTGATATTCATTTAACGTTGGTGGGAACTGTTCCGGTAACCGGAGTAGTGATTGTTTCCACACCACAACTCGTTGCATTAGCCGATGCAAAAAAAGGAATTGCTATGTTCCAAATGGAATCCATTAAAGTACCTATTTTAGGATTAGTAGAAAACATGGCTTACTTCACTCCTAAAGAATTACCCGATAACAAATATTACATTTTTGGAAATGGTGGATGCAAGTTATTGGCTGAAGAATTAAATGTTCCTTTTCTAGGAGAGATCCCACTCGTACAAAGCATTTGTGAAGGTGGCGATATGGGTACTCCTATTGTAAACGATATGCAACACCCAGCTGCATTAGCATTCTTAACTTTAGCGGGTAACGTAGCGCAACAAGTGGCGATACGAAATGCCAAGCAAGCACCTACGCAAAAATTACAAACCCAAGCCAGCAACTAATGAACACGAATAAAAGTGAACTCATTTTACGAATTGAAGATACGCTTGCTCAACTGCGACCTTATTTAGAAGCCGACAATGGAAATGTAAGTTTTGTTGAACTCACGGATGACTTAATTGTAAGAGTCCGATTAGAAGGAGCATGCAGCTCGTGTTCAATGAGTGCCATGACTTTAAAAGCGGGAATAGAACAATCCTTAATCAAAGCAGTTCCGGGCATTAAAGCGGTGGAAGCCGTGGCGTAGAGTCGGAGAGTCGGAGTCCCGATAGCTATCGCATGCGCGTCAGGCTAAGAAGAACTTTTTTAGGAAAATTAACAGTCTTATCACTCTTAAAAATTAGAGTTTTCTTTTAAAAATATTTGCCTTGTTTTGCATCTAAAATAATTTATTGATTGGTACT
>JANOAX010000258.1:0-2823 GCA_031411335.1 Bacteroidota bacterium | reverse complement strand
CGCGAGGTGCGGAGAAGCTAAGCCATTCGGTCGCTTTTCTCTTTGCTAAATTTTCTCGCTAAGGCGCAGAGGCGATAAGCCATTCGGTCGCTTTACTTTTCGTTAAAATTCTCGCTAAATTTTAAGATCACTAAATTCTTTGAGGAGATCGTAAGGTTTCGCGAGGAGAAGAGAGTGCTGCCTGAGCTGCCTGAGCTTGTCGTGTGCAGCTTAACGAGGCGCGAAGTCTCGCGACTAATTCATTTTACCGCGCTTCATCAAATAAGGCATAAGCACTTGCTTATAGCCCTTGTTCACATCGGCCTCAACAAAATCGATGCGATACTGCGCGCACTTTAACATCAACTCTTTTTTATAAGCATTCATGTTTTTAAGATACGCTTCACGAATTTGAGAAGCATGTACTTTCACTTCTTGTCCTGTCTCTATATCGACAAATTGATACGGACGATTCTCGAATGAAAAATCGAGTTCTAATCGTTGATCGGTTACATGAAATAAAATCACTTCGTGTTTGTTATAACGCAAATGCTGTAAAGCACTAAATAAATCTTTAGGATCACTTGCACTTTCAAACATATCACTGAATATGATAACCAACGATCGCTTATGTATGTTTTCGGCAATCTGATGCAATGCTTCTGCTAAAGCTGTTGACGAACTTCCTTTGGACGCAATGGCTTCCTCTAATTTATGCAGAAGCAATTTATGATGTACAGAGCTGCTACGAGCATGCGTATTTAACTCCACTTTATCTGAAAAAATACTGAGTCCACTGGCATCTCGTTGCATCTTTAGTAATTGAATGATAGAGGCAGCACAATGAGCAGAAAAAGTAATTTTATTTAACACATTCGGATTCTTTTTATCGAATTCAGGATAATGCATGGAAGCGGAATTATCGACAATGAGTTGACATCGCAAATTGGTTTCTTCCTCGTAACGCTTGGTGAAAAGCTTATCGGTTCTACCGTAGAGTTTCCAGTCGATGTGTCGAGTGGGTTCACCCGTATTGTAAATTCTATGCTCAGCAAACTCCACTGAAAAACCATGAAAAGGACTCTTATGGAGACCCGTAATAAAGCCTTCAACCACCTGACGAGCGATGAGCTCGAGATGGGTAAATTGGTTGTATTCTTTAGGAGTTAATGCCATAATTAAAATGATGATGACCGGTTATGCTTTAACGATGCAATCAGTATTCTGTTGCACTTATTTCCGCACGACCGGCCATTGATCTATCATTACCAATAATTGCCCAATAATGGTAATTACATTTGAGCGTCTAACTTAGCTGCTAAAACTGATTTAGGAGCAGCGCCCACTTGCTTATCTACCACTTCTCCACCTTTGAAAAAAAGAAGAGCTGGGATGTTACGGATACCAAATTGCATCGAAATGTTTGGATTGTTATCTACGTTGACTTTACCAACAACTGCTTTGCCTTCGTATTCCTTCGCTAATTCTTCAACAAATGGTCCAACCATTCTGCATGGTCCACACCATTCTGCCCAAAAATCAACTAATACGGGTTTGTCTGATTTCAAAACTAATTCGTCAAAGTTTTGATCTGTTAATTCTAATGCCATAATTTTTTATTTTTTGTATGCTGCTATTATCAATTATTATTCCTTTCGATTTTCTCTGCCAATCTGTCACCCTATAGTAACATCACACTTGGTTAAACGAGTCAATTCTTCCACTAAGGTATTATTTACTCTCACTTTTAGCCCTTTGCAAAGGAAAGGAAGATTCCAGTATTTTTCGTCGTCGTGTACCTTGACTCGAACGGTGGTTCCCCCTTGATGTTGTAGTAATAGATCCCCAATTTTCTGGCCCAAGTTTCCATTTAAGTCAGACAACTTAATAGGCACAACCAGCTCCTTTGATAATTTATCGCCAATATCGGTAAGGTAATTTACCGAATACGGCTTTATTTCAAAATCATCTTCCTTTTTAAAGCGATTTTGCACACGAGCGCGGATATGCAATAAGCTTTCGGGCTCCAAAAACTGTTTGATCTTTCCATAATCTTCGCCGAACAATGCAATTTCCATCGTCCCACTCAAATCCTCTATAGAAAATATGCAAAATGGCTTTCCTGTTTTTGTCATACGGTGATTGACTGAGGTGACAATTCCAGCAAAGGTGATATCCTTTCCTCTCAATACTTTCAAACTATCTAATCCAATTAAACGATCGATTTGATGCGAACAAAATTTCTTCATCTCGAATTTGTAATCATCCAAAGGATGTCCAGAAATATAAAATCCGATCACATCTTTTTCTTTTCCGAGTGCTTCCAACTTGTTCCACTCTGGACATTTTGCAAAAGTGGGGATGGTCACATCTTCCTCTAAAGAATCACCAAACAAACTTTGTTGTTGGCTGTTCACTTGATTGGACATTGAATTTCCAAAGCGGACTGCTTTTTCCATTCCTGTCATTCCATCTTTTGGATCCACATGAAAATATTGTGCGCGGTGTACTTCCGAAAACGTATCCAATGCCCCTGACATCGCTAAACTTTCGAGACAGTTTTTACTCACATTTTTTCCTGAAACTCGAGAAGTTAAATCGAAGATGGAAGTAAAAAATCCATTGGTACTTCGTTCCTCTACTAAAGCAGCAACGGCGTTCTCCCCTACTCCTTTCACGGCACCTAAACCAAAACGAATTTGTCCGGCTTTATTGACACTAAAATTATAAGACGATTCATTGATATCGGGACCTAAAACGGGAACACCCATTCGGCGACATTCCTCCATGAAGAAAGTCACTTTCTCGAGGTTGCTTAAGTTATGCGTCAACACCGACGACATA
>JANOAX010000257.1:0-5173 GCA_031411335.1 Bacteroidota bacterium | reverse complement strand
TATAGTTTAAGATGTTTTTTTGTAAGATTCCTGCTCAAGGCAAAAATAATACCAAGTTCCCGAAGGCTTTTAATTATTTACTGTTTTATTTAAATTTTAATGATCAATTTAATTTTTAGACTTTAGACTTTAGTCCCGATAGCTATCGGGATTAGACTTTAGACTTTAGTCCCGATAGCTATCGGGATTAGACTTTAGACTTTATTTCTGACATCTAATCGCTAAGACTTCCGACTAACATCCAAAATCCAATATTCAACAACTTACAACTTACAACTTACAACTAACAACTAACAACTAACAACTAACATCTCCCATCTCCCATCTCCCATCTAAACCCTCCGTATCTGCGCTCCCAAGGCATTTAACCTTTCGTCAATGCGCTCGTATCCTCTGTCTATTTGTTCAATATTATGAATCACACTCTTTCCTTTTGCACTCAAGGCGGCTATCAACAAGGCTACTCCAGCACGAATATCGGGTGAAGTCATTTGAATTCCTTTCAACGGATGCTTTCTGGCTAAACCAATTACGGTCGCTCTGTGCGGATCACACAAAATAATTTGTGCTCCCATGTCAATTAATTTATCGACGAAGAACAATCTACTCTCAAACATTTTTTGATGCACCAAGATGGTTCCGCTCGCTTGAGTAGCAGTAACTAAAATAACACTTAGTAAGTCTGGAGTAAATCCTGGCCAAATCTGATCGGCAATGGTAAGTATAGATCCATCAATAAAAGTATCGATCTCGTACATTTCTTGAGCTGGAATATAAATATCATCTCCTCTAAATTCCATTTTGATTCCTAAACGTTGGAACGTAGTTGGAATAATTCCGAGATGTGCTAATCCTACATTTTTAATGGTAATCTCACTTTGAGTCATTGCCGCTAAACCAATAAATGATCCAACTTCAATCATATCAGGAAGGATACAATGACGAGTTCCCTTCAAGGATTTTACACCCTCTATCGTGAGTAAGTTGGATCCGATCCCTGAAATTTTTGCGCCCATTTGATTGAGCATCTTACAAAGCTGTTGTAAGTAAGGTTCGCAAGCAGCGTTGTAAATGGAAGTTTTTCCCTCTGCCATCACAGCAGCCATCACAATATTTGCAGTACCGGTTACAGATGCTTCATCCAATAACATGTACGTTCCCTTCAAATGTTTTGCATCGACACGATAAAAATTTTCGTTGCTATCAAAGTTGAATTTAGCACCTAAATTTTGAAACCCGATGAAATGAGTATCCAATCGACGTCGACCAATTTTATCACCTCCCGGACGAGGAATTGCGGCTTTACCAAAGCGAGCCAACAACGGACCAATAATCATAATGGATCCACGAAGTCCAGATCCTAACTTTGCAAACTCTTTTGTCTCGAGGTAATCGAGGTCGATGTTGTTTGCCGTAAAGGAGAATGTATTAGGAGCTATTCGTTCACTCTGAACGCCCATCTTTTTCAATAATTCAATGAGCTTTATAACATCTCTAATTTCAGGGACGTTTTCAATGATGCAAGTTTCATTGGTTAATAATACAGCACAAAGAATTTGTAATGCTTCGTTTTTTGCCCCTTGTGGCTCGATGGTGCCGCTAAGCTTAATGCCACCCGTAATTTCAAAACTTCCTCCTGTTGAACTCATCGTTTCTGCAGGTTTATTTTCCGCGACTGTATCCGCCATTGTATGTGGTACGTTTTTTCTGATTTTTATTGCGTAATGTTCTTCGATCCGCTTCACGTAAATCTATAAAACGAGTAGTTAACTTAATGTCGTCGCGTAGCACAAGTTTTCCACCAGAATAATCATTCAATTGTTCACGAATTACTTCATCTTCTACCGAGTCTCGATTCCAAGTTAGGTAACTCATTTTCATAAAATTGGCTATCGTTTCTACTACTTGTTGCTTCTCCGGAGAATCTTCCATCAAGAGCGCTTCTTTAATCATGGATTCGATGATGGACCCATAATGACGAAGTTTTATATTTTTCTGAGGGTAGTTAAGAGGATCAGGGCGAACATGTGTTAAGTCCTGGTCGGGCATCGGAAATGGTGAATCACAATCCAATTTAAAGTCGGAAATGATGAATAAGTGATCCCAAAGTTTGTGTTTGTAATCGACGAATTCTCTCAGCGTTGGATTTAAGATGGCCATCGCATTTACAATGGTTTTCGCCGCTTTTGTACGCTCATCACGATCTTCTAAATTAATGGCTAATTCAACCATTTCTTGAATGGATCGACCATATTCGGCAATTGTAAGATCCGCTCTTTGGGTATTGTATTCCATGTTTTACTGGGGAAATTTTATTATTTCTTCCTCAAAATGAAAGGAAGCTCTTTTATTAAGTTCACAAATTTACAAAAAGCAATTGGTCAAACCTTGTTTTTCTTATTCAATTTTAAGTGTTTGGAGGTCAATGAGGAAGAATTTTTTTTCTTCAAGTTGGACAACCCATTACAATACTTAACTCTCTATCACTCTCAGCTTGGCAAATTTTAAGAGTAGCTGTTTTTGACCTTGCCCTTCGAACAGAATCGTCGCTTTGTTTTCAGGAACACGTCCTTCCAAAGCAATAACTTGCCCTTTTCCAAAACGTTGGTGTTCGACAAAAACTCCAACCAAAATTTTTGATGGATCATCTGCTTTGAAATCTGAAATAATTGGAGAAGGAGATGCGTGCCCAACTTTTTTAAAACCTTTCGGTATATCGTTGCCGTTAGTTGGTGCCGATGGTTTTGTCGCAACATTTGATTTACTACTATATTTACTTTGCGATCCTGAATAGGATTTATTTCCAGTTGCTTTTGATGCGCCACGATAAGTGTTTTGATTTCCACTTCCAAATTGATCCCATCCGCCACGTTCATCTACGTCATCAAACAATGCATTCCCTTTTTGTACAGGCATGTCAAGGCAAGCACTGTCAATCTCTTCTAAAAATCGGCTCGGTTGACTTGAAATTAAATTCCCCCAGCGATAGCGTGTAGCCGCCATCGATAAAGTTAATTTTTGTTCAGCACGAGTGATGGCTACATAAAACAATCTTCTTTCTTCTTCTAATTCTGTTCTAGAATTTACACTGAGCTGTGATGGAAATAAATTTTCTTCCAATCCAACAATATGAACGTGTTTGAACTCCAATCCTTTTGCACTATGGATGGTCATCAAGGATACTTTATTGTCATCACCATCTTTTTCGTTGTCGGCATCTGTTAATAAAGCAATGTCTTGTAAGTATAAATCCAAAGTTCTTAAATCAGGAAGTGCCTGTTCGGCTGATGGAGATTCTAATGGGATTTTTCCATCTTCACTGAATTCTTTTATCCCATTCAACAGAGCTTGTACATTTTCGTAATGATTTACTCCTTCCGGCGTGCGGTCGTTATAAAGTTCAGTTAATATTCCGCAAGCAGAAGAAATATGACTCGCTAATTCATAGGCATTATGATCGGCCAACATAATTTGCCAACTGCGAACCATCTTTCCAAATTCAAAAACTTTTTCTCGAATACCAGTATTTATTCCAACAGGCAAGGTATTGATGTTTTGAATAACTTCCCAAGTTGTTTCATTGTTTAAAACAGAAAATTCAATGATTCTATCGACCGTCGTTTTACCAATTCCTCGAGTAGGATAATTGATGATTCGTTTCATGGCTTCTTCGTCTTGCGGATTAATCGCCATTCGGAAGTAGGCCAACAAATCTTTAATTTCTTTTCGGTTGTAAAAAGATACACCCCCGAATACACGATAAGGAATATTTTGTTTCCGCAACGCTTCCTCCATCGATCGGCTTTGAGCATTGGTGCGATAAAGAATTGCAAAATCTTTATTTTGAAGTTGCTTGTTCATCTTATCCTCAAAAATGGAACTCGCTACTTGATACCCTTCTTCGTTATCGCTGAGTGCTTTTAAAACTCGAATTTTTTCACCACTATGATTGTCGGTCCAAACGTCTTTCTTCAGTTGATTTTTATTGACTACAATCACCGAGTTCGCAGCTTGTACAATTGTTTTCGTACTTCTATAATTCTGCTCTAGCTTAAAAGTTTTTAAATCCTCATAATCTTTTTCGAAGTTCAAAATATTCTGAATGTTCGCTCCTCTGAAAGCATAAATACTTTGTGCATCATCACCCACCACACAAATGTTTTGATGCATGGCCGACAATTTTTTTACAATGATGTATTGAGCAAAGTTGGTGTCCTGAAACTCATCCACCATCACATACTTAAACTTTGTTTGGTATTTGTACAAAACTTCTGGGTGGTCGTTGAAGAGTCGCCAAGTATTGAAAAGGATATCATCAAAATCCATAGCGCCCGCTTTGAAACAACGCTTGCTGTACATTTCGAACAACATTCCCATCTTTGGTTTGCCTGTCGATTTATCATCACTGGCATAATCCGTATTGTCTTGGTAATCTTTCCAAGTATATAAATTATTTTTTGCGGATGAAATTCGATTTAAAACAGCACTGGGTTTATACGTTTTGTCATCTAGATTTTGTTCTTTCAGAATATCGCGAATCAAACTTTTACTATCATCCGAATCATAAATAGTAAAATTTTTCGGATAATTAATTTTATCTGCTTCAATACGGAGAATACGAGCAAATACAGAGTGAAAAGTTCCCATCCATAAATTCTTGGCTTCGTCACCTACTACTTTCTGAATACGCTCTTTCATTTCACGAGCGGCTTTGTTGGTAAAGGTGAGTGAAAGTATATTGAATGGATCACATCCTTTTTCGATGAGATGGGCGATGCGGTATGTTAAAACTCGCGTTTTCCCTGAACCTGCCCCTGCAATTATCATAACAGGTCCTTCGGTTTGTTTTACAGCTTCACGTTGCGACTCATTTAATTGATCAAGGTAATTGGACATGCTACAAAAGTAATGCATTTCATCGGGACGAAAAATCTAATTTATTATCCGTTGGTAAACGTTTAGACACTTATTGAATAGTTAATTGAATATTAACTCGGTAGTCTTTTTAAAACTGTTACTAACTCTCTTTCCATCCCGATAGCTATCGCATGCGCGTCAGGCTAAGAAGAACTTTTTTAGGAAAATTAACAGTCTTATCACTCTTAAAAATTAGAGTTTTCTTTTAAAAATATTTGCCTTGTTTTGCATCTAAAATAATTTATTGATTGGTACT